>NZ_JAQIFT010000012.1:0-64707 GCF_027857615.1 Holtiella tumoricola | reverse complement strand
GCCTTAGCTTCTAATGCATGGCTATTTACTTGGTTAAGTTGTTGTTGCATTTTCTTTTGCTCCAGTTCCATGTTAATTAGGAATTGAAGTTGCGGGCTTAGGTCTTGTGGAAGTGTTTGCTGTTGCTTTTCTTCTCTTAGGTGGAAATATTCATCCATTAATTGGTCATGTACCTCCCAAGCTAGATCTGTGTCCATAATTTTGATTAGCTTTGCGTATCCTCTTTCTGATAGGAGATAGATGTTTTTACTGGCATTGATTTGCGATTGATTAAATCCTAAATTCAGCAATACGTCTGACGTATAGCCAATTTTCAAATCAATTATATCTACATCATCTTTAAATCTATGGCGATTTTCATTTATTCGTTGATTGATATTACCAACATTCATTTTGTGAATTTCAGCAATAGTTTTGGCTAACATCACCTTACAGTTTTCACCAAATCCACCCAATACTACGGGAATTTCTTTTCCCATAAATTGTTGTGTTCCTTGTACTTTAATTAATGCATTCTTTGGCATTTTGTTGTTCCTCCATTAGCTTGTCCACTATTTTTATGTAGATGAAATTATCATCTACTAATACCACTACTACTTTCTGCATGAAATATTTTTTCTTTTGTACATCTAAGTATGTTTGTATTACCTTAAGTAGTTTTTTCCTTTTTACCTATGTGTTTAAGTCCCATATGAGTTTCAAATGCTTTTTTGACCTTATTATTTAGGACTTCAAGTTCTTGCGGGGTAGCTTCTTCAAAAGGCTTTATTTTATTGTCTACTTCTAATAAAAAGATATATTTCATATCATCACCCCCATAGCAATATATTCAAGTCACATTTTGTCCTATGCTCCTTTCTTATCAAATAAGCTTGTCTGCTCATAAGGTCTTTCCATCTTTAACACTCGAATACTCTCGTCAATAATATCCATAGAGTTCCTTAGTGTTTCTACATCTACATCTTCCCATTTACTAGCACCTAATCTAATAAGTACACGCTCTTTAACAAGTTCGTACTCTTCATTAGCTTTAGTAATATCTAAACGTTTCTTTATGTAACTACTAATACTTGATTTATCTGCACAAGATGGCTTGTAGTATTCAGAACACTTCTTTTCTACCTGCTTGATTGCATTTCCTATTTGCTCGTCTACTAAGCCTATTATTTGTCCCTTGAATTCTGCTAGAGTTTTGTTGATGTCTAGGGTTTGCTCCTTAACCTTAAAGTAAACTTCCTCTAAGTAATCAAATTGTTCCCATGCTTTGTCTGTATCTAGGATTTTACAATGACGACTCGCCCCTCGTTCTGTCCAAAGATAGAGTTGTGAAGCATATTTACTTATTCCTAAAGCCACTTCGATATCATCGAATTGCCTTTTAAACTCTTTCAAATCACTACCCTGCAATAAAATGTAATGCTTTCCTTTCTCAAATTTATCTTGATTATTATTGAAATTTTGTTGAATATGTTGCTCTGTTGCTTCATATGCACTTGCTAAATCTTTTGTAGTAATTACTGTTTGTCCCTTAAACATTACTGGTCTATGTAAATTTTCTTTTTTAACTAATGCATTCTTTGGCATTTTGTTCTTCCTCCTTTTTTCTTCTTACTTTTTGTAAGTTATTTGTTGTAACCATTCCTTCAATCGTTCCTGCTAAACGAACAGCCTGTAATTCTGTTAAATCAAAAACACCTTTTATAATTTCTTCTATGGCTGTTTGTCTGTTTAGTACCATATTATTCACCGCCTTTCTCTATGTACTCCTCTACTATATCCATAATTCTGTTAGCAATATCTAACACTATATCTACTTGTTCACCTTTTACAGCTACTATAGTTTTTATATCAAGTGTTTTATTAATAATACTTGTAATATTTTGTGTAAGAGCATATCCCTTGACAGTGTTGCTGTTCATTAATTTTTCTGCTCTTTCAATCACAGTATTGCGAATAGAACTCCAGTCTTTCTCTTGTTCCTTAGGTGCAAGGATTGCGATTTTTCTTTCTAATTCTTTGATATACTCCATTTGCTTCTGAATAACTTGACACTCCATATCCACCCTCCTTTACTTTAGTATTAATCCACCCAACTCGATCCGTTCGGGTTGATAGGTACATATTAAACCAATATTTTGTACTTGTCAACACATATTTAGGATTTTTATTTTTACTTTTGGGTTGACTTGTACATTTTATATGGATATTATTATATTGGAAGGAGGTATTAACCTTGAATGATATTCGCGAACGAATAAAACAGCTTAGAAAAGAATTAAACTTATCTCAAAAAGCATTTGGAGAAAGAGTTGGTGTCAGTAGGGATGTTATAAAAAATATAGAACTACAACTTGTAGATGCTAAAGAACATTTCATAAAGCTAATATGTTTAGAATTTGGTGTAAATGAAGATTGGCTCCGTACAGGAGAAGGTGAAATGTTTAAAACTAATGATCTTGATGGTTCATTAGCTTATGCATTTGGGAAATTATCCTCTATAGAAAATCCAGACGTAAAAAAAGCCCTGCTTTTATTAACAGAGCTTACTGATGAGCAGTTGATTCATATTGCACAAATGGTAAAATCACTAAAGGGCTCTGCTATCTAGCAGGCCCTTTAATATTACTTACACCAAGTGCAAAATCATATATTAATTTTATAATTTTTTCATTTCCTATTGTCTCTATAAACTTAATTAACTCTTCTTTCAATAGCATCACCTCTAAATTTTTATACGAACTTATGTTCTATTTTCTGTCTTTATTATATATTTTACTATTTAAATTTTCAAGTAAGTATATTTATAATTTAACCCCAATATTATATTTTATTATAAGGAGTGATTTAAATGATAGCAGCGTTATATATTCGTGTTAGTACAGATGACCAATTAGAGTTTTCACCAGATGCTCAAAAACGAGCATTAATCGAATATGCAAAGAAAAATAATTATCAAATAGATGAACATTATATATTTATAGATGAAGGAATAACTGGAACTTCTGCTCAAAAGAGACCCGCTTTTCAAAATATGATAGCTACTGCTAAGAAAAAACCAAAACCCTTTGATGCTATTCTAGTCCATAAATTTGATCGTTTCGCACGTTCTAGAGAAGACTCCGTAGTATACAAAAGTCTCCTTCGTAAAGAATGTGGAATAAAGGTTATATCTGTAACAGAACAACTAGAAGATGATAAATTCAGTGTCATACTCGAAGCTATGTTAGAGGCTATGGCTGAGTACTACTCTCTTAACTTATCAGATGAAGTTATAAAGGGAATGACAGAAAAAGCTCGCAGGGGTGGTGTGCAATCAAAACCTATTCTAGGTTATGATATTATCGATAATAAAAGAGTTGTCAACAAAGAAGAGGCTGAAATCATAAAAAAAATATATGATATGTGTATAAATGGGCAATCTATAGGCTCAATAGCTAAACATTTAAATATGTTAGGTATTAAGAGTAAAACAGGTAGTCCTTTTGAATCACGAAGAATAAAATATATAATTCAAAATCCTGTTTATCTCGGAATCACACGTTGGAACTATACACATTGTCAAGGCTCTAGAATAGTTATAAAACCTGAAAGCGAATGGATAACCGTAGAAAACACACATGAACCTATTGTTTCTCAACAAACTTGGGATGAAGCCCAAAAAGTTTTAGGAACATGGCATAAAGATGTAAAACCACGAAGTACGGAGTATATTCATTGGTTAGGCGGTATTCTTAGATGTTCTGACTGCAACGGAACATTAGTTTATAAAACAGCTCGATTCAAACGAAAAGATGGAAGTATAAGAAATGCTGACGGATATCAATGTGGTAAGTATAAAATAGGATCATGTAATACAAGCAACTATATAAAAATTAAAGATGTTGAAAACCATATTATTAAAACATTAACAGCTACATTAGACATTGTAAATGAAACTTGGTCTCTAGAAGGACTAAATATAGAATATGAGAATAAAGATGATGAAATCGCACTTTATAAAACTCAATTGAGTAAACTAAATCAGAAATTAGAACGTGCTAAAAAGGCATATTTAGACGATATAGATACACTTGAAGAATATAAAGCAAATAAAGAAATGTTTCAAAAAGAAATAATCGAAATAACAAATTTAATTAATAATTATAGTAATAACCATATTAATCCTCAAAAAGTTGCTGAATTTAAAGATAAACTTGTAACAGCGATTGAAGCTGTAAAAGATGATAGCATAAGTGTTATGTCTAAAAACATAGTTCTTAAAGCTTTTATAAAATCTATTATTTATAATAAACAGGAAGATACCTTAATTACAATTTTTTATATCTAATATCGTTATCTTAAAATACATTTTGGTTCACCAATTGGTGGACACATTGCAGTTGCTTCAAGTTTAGTTGTTGTTTCACATGGATGACATATATCACAAATACCTGCATTAGGTGTTTTGAAAAATCTTGTGTCTGTATTTGAACATTTGCTCATAAAATTCAAACCTCCTACATGTTTGCTAAGGTGCATCATAAAATGTCGTTTTCAATACTATAATATGGAAATTCTAGTAAAAGGGTGACATTTATGTATAAATTAATTTTTAAATAAATATGATTATATTAAGTACTCAATAGGAGGTATCTCTATGCCCTTTTTATTACGTATTTCTGATGGTTTTATTATTGTAGATGAAAAGCCTAAACAAGGAGTCTTTTATCAACTTTACAATAAAGACGGTTTTCAACGACCTGTAATGATCTACCCAAACTCTTGCTTGGCTTATAGTGTTGCCCTAGATCCACAAGATGTACTACATGTAGCAGTAGAAGGTACAAATCGCCAAGTTACTTATTACTGTTTTTCTCCTACTGCTCCTAGTAAACGTGTAGTTTTAGAAGATAGCAGGTCTATGTACTTATTTGAAAATCTCTCAATTCAATGGTTGGAAAATGAACCACATCTATTTTATACCGTTATCCACCCTAATGGACTCCATCGTTCATTAGTTCATCAAACACTTTCATCTACTTCACCTACACTTGAAAATTTAGTAACTTCCTTACCACTTAGAACATCTCTAACTTATTACAAGATAAATTCTACCCTTTATATTCTATACCCTAACTTCGAAGAAAGTTACTGTCTAAACATGCTCTCTTTTACAAATCAAGAAAAAAGTGTTACAACTCTGGTCCGTTCACCTATTCCTATTATTGATTGGAATATGTGTAAACATCAAAATGCACTTTATCTTCTTTACAAAGCAGACCAATATGGACATGCAAACTTCTATCTTACTAATTTAAGTACTGGAGAAAATCTCCCTGTGCAGCTTCCAGATAATGCTAATAATCCAGTTCTCCTTAGCTATTTAGATACTTTATGGATACATTATGAGTCAAATAACCACTATTATACACTCCTTGCTCTGCCTGAAAATCAAACTTTTAGCAGTCCTATCTCAAGTAGCTTACAAAATCATATCAACGCTTACACTTATATTGATTCGCTTCATGAAGACCTAGATGCCTCTGTTATCTATGCGAGCCTTTCTAACACCTTAAGATTATCTACGATCGCTGACTTAGATATCCGCAATATTCATCCTGACTTAGTTAATAAAGATGAACTTGCATTATTTTTAGAAGGCATTAACTTTAAGAGAACCCAATCCGTTGCATCTGTTTTGCCGCCTCCTTCTAGTCCTATAGATACAACTTTAAATACATCTTCTCAAGTACAACCTAATTTTATGAATGCCTTTAGCCAAACCCCTATACCCTTTACACCAGAAGCACCAATAACACCTTTAAATACACTACCTTCTTTATCTGATATTATGCCTACTTCATCATCTACACCACCTAGCTTTACTGCAACAAAAAAAGACCTCCATTCTTTATCTGAGGCCTTTATGAATACTGGTAATACTTTTGATTCTTAAAAGAGCTGTTATACATAACAGCTCTTTTTTATAATCTATTTCAAAACACGTACCGCTGCTGGGAGCATTTTGTTGTATTTATTCTTTTTATCTCCCCATTTTACACCTGCATAAATTAGTCCCATACAGATGATCCCTAAAACAAGAGAGGCTAGTTCCGATATAAAATATCCCATTCCTATTCCTAGTAAAAGTCCTAAAAGAGGTAAGCCATACATAATAAGAGTCGCTTTTAAAAAGGATGCTTTAGCTACATCTACTTCTACCTTATCCCCTATCTTACTATGGCACGAATTAACACATTTAAGGGTACATTTCTTAGTTTCACCCATCAGTTCACATGCATGACATTCACCACACATATCTTGTCTTTCCATCGTTACAATCGCAAATCCTCTTTCTAGCTTATCAACTGTCCCCACTACTGACATTAATGGTCCTCCTCATCGTGTGACTTTTTCGTTTTAATAAAACTTCTTGCAATAAGAATAAGCCCAATAAGTACCACAATAATTGCTGTAATATTAAAAAGTATAAGTCTTGCTACTTCTCCTAGCCCCATAGTAATAATGATAATTCCTACAATACCTAAAACTAAGCTAGGAATACCAGCCCATACCTCTTGTTCAATAAGAAATATAATAAAGAATGCAAGTGCAGTAAAGACAAAGCCCATTCCTAAAATCATGCTAAATCCAGAAATCACATCTGCAGAAATAAGAAAGATAAAGATTCCCCATGAAGTTAAAAGCGCTCCTGGGATTAAAAATGAAGACATTCTTTTAACGATAAATGCTACCATAAACATAAGTCCTGGTATAATAAAAACGCCTGAAAAATAATTCCATCCTTGAATATATTTATCAGCAATGAGTAGGATTCCATTAAAAATGAAGAAACTTGCTACCATTAAAGTTGAGAATCTTTTATTTCTAAAATAAGCTACAAATATTACGACTCCTATAATTAAACTTATATAATCACTTAGATATTCTCTTGGTAATAAATCATTTAAGTCAAGAAAAGCTACAATACCACTTAATACTAATAATAGACCTATATAAAGTCCAACATTATTCTCTCTCTTCACTCATTACCATCCTCTCCTATTTATAGTATATATCATATAATATCTCATTATAAAGTATATTCTATTAAACAACAATAGCAACCCCTTTAATCTCAAGAATATTATACAATATTCCTTCTATATCAAAGCACGTCCTCGCCAAGTTCCTTTTTTCCATCTTCTATAAACAAGAATGGCTCTTATAATCTCATCAAGGGCCATAGCAATCCATACCCCTACTAATCCCATACCTAGAATAATACCAAATACATATGATAATAGTGCCGCTACACCCCACATTGATAGTATCCCTATCATAACCGGATACTTGATATCTCCCGCTGCTTGCATCGAACGTATAATTACTAAATTAAATGTTCTTCCAACTTCTAAAAAGATTTGTATAAACATAATCTGTTTTCCCAATGCCAACATAGCTGGATCCTTTGTAAATAATCCAAAGAAAATATCACTTCCTAGATAAAGTAAAATGGCTACTACTAATGAGATAAATACTGTTGGCCTAAGGGTTTTCATTACTAATTCATCTGCATCATCAATATCTCCTGCTCCAATTAAGTGCCCCACAATAATTTGTACAGCCGATGAAATAGCCGCTGAATAGATACAAGATATATTCGTAATCATTGTACTATAAACTCTTGTTGCAACAACATATGTACCCATTGTATTGACAAATGCTAAAATACACATTTGCGCAATATCATAAGATAGTGACTCACCTGCCGATGGTACACCTATTTTTAATAAACTTGCTAAAGTTTCCTTAGGAAATGGTCTTAAATATTTGATGCTTATCTTGGCATCTAACTTTTTGCTAAATAACCACATAACTACAATAAGCCCTATGGATCTACTGATAACACTTGACATGGCAACCCCTGTTACACCCATTTGTGGCAAACCAAATAATCCATTTAAGAATATAAAGTTCCCTACTACATTAATAATGTTAATAATCATGGAAATAATCATAGTTTGCTTCATAAGACCATTACTTCTAAAAATAGCCGCATAAGACATAAATACACCTTGTAAAAAAATCATCCCACCCACAATAACAATATAAATGGTTGCATCTTGATATAATTCAGCTGGCATATTCATGAGTGTAAAAATAGGTTTATGGAAAATAATCATAATACTTCCTAAAACAATACTAAAAAAGAGATTTGTATACGTTGCTAAAGAATAAATCTCTGATACTTTTTCCTTATTATTAGAACCTAAAAATTGTGAAACTAAAATTGTTGTAGCCATAGTAATGATGTTAAAAGTAATAAGAAGAAGTGTCATAATCTGATTGACATTTCCAATAGCTGCTACTGATGTTTGTGAATATCTACTAATCATCATCTGATCCACATTTCCAATAAGCATCTGCAATAATAGCTCTACAATAATAGGCCATGTTAGCATAAATAGTGAAGTATTCTTGTTAATTTTTGTATTCATCTTGCCTCCTCAGTTGTTGTACGATATAAACTGTTTTATTATATCAATAACGCTTTCAAACTTCTACTGTTTTGGACTATTTATTCTTTCAATCTAATATATATAACTATAAATTATCCTTCGCTTAGGCAGGTGTTATTATGGAAATCTTGTACGAAAGCTTTAAACAGTTCACCTTTGGTCACTTCTTTATGATTCTCATCGGCTTTCTCCTCATCTATTTAGCTATTGTAAAAAAATACGAGCCTACACTTTTACTCCCTATGGGTTTTGGCGTACTTCTAGTCAATATCCCTCTTTCGGGTGCCATTACACAGGCTACCGAAGGAACCTCAATGGAAGGAATCTTAGATCTACTCTTTAACAATGGAATTGCCACTGAACTCTTTCCTTTACTTATCTTTATAGGGATTGGTGCAATGATCGATTTTGGTCCTCTACTTGAACGGCCTTTTATGCTCTTTTTAGGTGCTGCTGCTCAATTTGGTATTTTCTTTACACTCATCATTGCATTACTTTTTGGTTTTTCTCTACCCGAAGCTGCTTCTATTGGTATTATTGGTGCTGCTGATGGACCTACTTCTATATTCGTTGCAAGTAAACTTGCTCCAAACTTACTAGGTCCTATTTCTGTAGCTGCTTACTCTTATATGGCTCTTGTACCACTTATTCAGCCTATAGCTATTAAGTGTGTAACAACAAAAAAAGAACGTTGTATACGTATGACTTATACGTCTGGCCATATATCAAAACGTGCTAAATTATTATTTCCTATCATCGTAACCTTAGTTGCTGGTTTTATAGCGCCTCACTCTATTCCACTCATTGGTTTCTTAATGTTTGGAAATCTTATGCGTGAAAGTGGTGTCGTAGACCGTCTAAGCCAAACTGCTCAAAATGAGCTTGTAAATATTGTTACCATTTTACTCGGTCTTGCTATTTCTTCTACTATGCGTGCAGATACTTTCTTAAAGACAAGTACAATCATTATTATTGCTATGGGACTTATCGCTTTCGTTTTCGATACTATCGGTGGTGTTCTTTTTGTAAAACTCATTAATCTTTTTAGAAAAGATAAGATTAATCCTATGGTAGGTGCAGCTGGTATATCCGCTTTCCCTATGTCATCTCGTACTATTCAAAAACTCGCTAAAGAAGAAGACCCTCAGAACTTTGTTCTTATGCAAGCTGTAAGTGCTAATGTTGCTGGACAGATTGCTTCTGTTATTGCTGGAGGACTGATTTTAGCTCTATTACTTTAATTTCAATAGGAGGCGTACTATGTTACAAGAAGGTTTTATGATTATGTTGGGTGGTATGGGTGGTATCTTTATTGTTATGGGTATCATCTATATAATGATTAAACTACTTAACTTTTTTGCTAAATCTCATTCTAAATAAACCAATCACATAGTTCATATCTATTGCTACACATAAATAAAAGAGCTCTAAAACTAAATTTATATTAGTTTTAGAGCTCTTTTTGCATTGAGTAAGTTACTTCTTCATAGCTACTATTTTTTTGTTTTAATACGATAATAAAATTCCTGTGTCTGCTCATTAATAGCTTTAAAAACATATCCTTGAGATTTATAATAATTAATAATTTCAGGAAGTGCATTATAGGTATTCTTATTATTTGAGTTACAATGTGCTAGAATAATACGTTTTGTTGTATTACGGCTACATTTTTTTGCATTTTGAACCATCTGACTTGGTGATAGATTTGGATTCACACCATCTTCTAAGCTTACATTCCAATCATAAATTTTATACTCTTCATCATGTAGCTTATTTAAAAGTCCTTCACTAAGTCTTCCTGAACTACCACCTGGGAAACGAATAATCTTTGGATTTACATCCTCGCCAAGTACTTCATGTATTTTGTCTGTTGTCTTTTCCATTTCTGCTAAGAAATTTTCATCGCTAGCATAAATAGATTTTAAGTTATGAGAATAAGTATGAAGTCCTATACTATGTCCTTCTTCGTGAATACGTTTAAGTACTTCTTCCCTTTGTATAATTTCTTTTCCTACTACGAAGAAAGTTGCTTTGACATCATGTTCCTTCAATATATCTAATATTTTTTCTGTCACTTTTCCTGTTGGACCATCGTCAAAAGTTAAATATACAACTTTCTCTTCCTCATCTACATTTTCTTGAACTTGTTCCTTTGATTGATTCTTTTCGGGATCAGGTTTAGGAATGAGAGGCTCTTCAATAAGTTGTTCCATTGTTTCATCTTTTATTTGTCCAATTGCTTTTTCTACATTGGGTTCTGTAGAATGCTCTTCATTTTTTTCTGCTGGTTGAGTCACAAATTGTTCCATAACCTGTTCACTTACTTGTCCTATCTCATGATTTAGGATAAACTGATTGCACCCAAGGACAACTAAGAAAGCTATCACAATATAAGATAGACTTAAAGTAATTTTTTTCATTCGACCATCTCCTTTGGGCTTATTATGTGCCATTTCATAAAAATAAAAGAGAGCAAAAAGATTGTAATTTCTACCAATCTTTTTGCTCTCTTTATTATTTCCGCTATTTATGTTAATTATCCTATTTCTCTATATGGATATTTTAAATCCTGACTTTTTAACTTTTTTATAAATAATCTATTTTCCCCATTGACTTTCTGGAATAAAGCCAAAGAGTACGGGTGCAGAAGATCCATTTGGTAACATATAAGTAAATGTTCTTGTTTCACCTGCTTTAATTACACCTACAAATGCAGCACGATTAGAACTTGGGAAATAGCCAGAAGTTGGTGTTAAGTAGGCTTTATCATTCTCCCACTTGATCGCACCTTTAAACATATTACCACGAGGATTTAAAATAACTGCTGTATCCTCTTTAGCTGTTACTGTAACATGATAGTTCACACCAAAGTTACCTCTATTAGCTGACTCTGTACCAAGTAAAGCATCATAGCCTTGTACCCATTCTGTTGCATCTTTTCCAATAACTAATTTTGTGTTTTCCTCTTCATCCCTTAGGTCTATCATAATATTTTTATCTAAAATGCCAAATGTTCCTCTTGGGTGTACATCTCTATCTGGTCTTGGCATAAGTGGAATATTTTCAATTGTATCATTTTGTCCAAGTAGTGCTACTGTAAAGGTTACAGGACCACTTAATTCTACATCAAACATTCCGGAAATTGCTTGACCTTTTAACCAGTTTTTATTTTGGCTATCATAAATAATTTGCTGTGCACCTGGTTCTAAGTTTAGGCTTTGTACTGAATTATTATCTAAATAACTTAAAAGAAGTTGCTGTCCTACAAAGAGTACATCATCAGAAGGACCTTTTGTTGTAAGTTTAGAAATTGTTCCCGCTACAGGTGCTTCAGTATTATTTTTTGCAATCACAACAAGACGTTTTTTATCTAATTGGTTATCTGTACTGTCAAAGTTATTAATATGATGGAACATAACGCGTCCTGTTCCAATTAAAGTATCTTCATAAAGAAGTCCTTTTTGTGTCACTACTTCAGGAGAGTTACTCATCATAAGTAATCCTTTAGTATCTTCTAAGTACATTGCATCTGCTTCTTTATAGGTTTGATAGTTCGTTCCTTCAAAGTTTGCAATAGTGTTGCCTATATTACCCGATTTAAAGATTGCTTCAAACTCAGTTTGTAACGTTTCATCTGTTACTTCCACTGTTGTTTGTGCTTTTGTACTCCAATTTCCATATGCATCTTTTAATTCTAATGTTACTATGTATTCGCCTTCTGTGTAAATGGCAGTTGGTTTTGTAAATAAGTAGTTGTTTGCTGGATCTTTTGTACTACGATAAGTCCATTTTTCAGCTACAATATCTTCCCATTCTTCATTATCGTACTCATACTCGAAAGTAATTGCTTCACCTTGCTTATAGTGGCTCTTAACAGTATCAAATGTTACAACTTCTGGAGCCTCATTTGGTAAAATCATAATAGTCTTTGTTGTCCATTCACTCCAAAGACCTCTCTCATCTCTAACCTTTAAAGCAATTTCATAATACCCTTGTTTTGGTGTTTTAAAAATCTTTTCAAGACTTGATGCTGTTTTCGTTTGATCCCCATCAATCATCCACTGGCGTTCTGTAATTCTATGTCCATCTGGATCAAAACTTGATTCTATGGTCTGTACAGTTTGACCTGCTACATAACTTTCTGATACAAATTCAAATAGTGCAATAGGTGGAGTATTGGGAACTTCTATAGGTTTTTCAATAGAAATTGTACGTGTTGGTGCATCGTATTCAATAAGAAGTTCAAATTGCTCTGCCATGAAACGTAGTGGTAAAAGTGTTGTACCATTTTCTACAATAGGTATAGCTTCTATTGCTACTTCTTCACCATTTACAAATGCCTTTGCTACCTTTGTGCTTAGTACAACTTCTCTACCATCTTTTGTCACACGTACTTCTTGTGTTTCTGGCAACCACTCTACTTGAGCTTGTAAAATTTCTTCCCCTACAAATCTAAGTGGCAAATAAGTACGCCCTTCAACAACTTTAGGTGCTAAAAGAAGTTCTCTTTTTTCTCCATACAACCATACTGTTGTCTTATCTAAAGTAAGTAATACTTTATTAGGATCTATAACCTGTTCAGTTTCTCCTGGTACTTCCTCTGACACTTCCCCTTCCACTTCTGTTTCTTCTTTAGGTATTGTTTCTTCTAGAGTACCTTCTGGTAATACAGGTGTCTCCTCTACTTTATCTTTTTCTGGTAGCACACCTGGATTATCACCAATTGGATTGCCATCTTCACCAATGACGATACCTAAGTTTTCATCTTTCCCTTGACTAGTTTCTATACTATCTAATACTTCTTTGATTGGATCGAGTTCTTCTGCTTGCACATAAATTGGGCTAAAAAAAAGTGTGCCAGCCATGAATAATGTCCAAATTTTTCGCATATATTCTAACCTCCTTGCCGGTTTAAACGCGTTCATTTTTAGGAACATCTTTCATTTTAACACACTTTAAATTTTTGTTAAGTTAGTTTAATAGAATGTTATCAAATTTTAACATTCTATTCTTATTATAAAATTTCTACCACATACTCTTTATTTTCATATTGAGGAAATTTAGCTCTTTCTACTACAAGACCACATGGGAAGGTTGCAAAAAGTACCTCTTCAAAAGTTCCAGATAACTCACCTTTTGCCACAAGTTCATTAAAAAGTATTTCTGCCTGTTCTCTATGGCTTTCAAGAATAATATTATATGTCCCTACATGCCCCATATTCTTGCTAATTTCCCCTGTTTGAAGACGTTCTTGCACACGGTCATTTTGCATATCTATCATAATCTCTGCGATTAAAAGACTTGCAATATCATGCTCTAAAATAGCTTTAATACGTTCTTTAAGATCCGCATCATCTGTTCGATAGTATAATTTTGTAAGAGCTGTTAAGTTTGGCATTTTTAATTCTTCACCATTTGCTTTTACAAAAATCACTTCATCATTTGTATATTTAAGTGTATCAAGTTGTTTCATCATCAGTGTCATCTTCCTTACTGTAGTCTATTTTTATTCTTTTATTAGCTTATCATCAATTTTCTTCAATGCCAAGTCTATTATACTGAATCATCCATAAGTTATTGAGTGTTATTTTTTCTTGTTCTGTTAAGTCTTCTAAAGTTTTAATCTGCCCTTTTCCATCAATAACAAAATGCTCTCCATAAGCCTTTAATATCTTACTCGTATCTAAAAGGTAGTTCATATAGGCATCTTTATGATAACCAATATAATCTAATACTTGCCCCCCTAAATACGTTGCATCAATGGTTCCAAAATCCTTCTGAGGTAAATTGTAATTATTCCATATTACAAAAGGTGTTTGATAAAGTTTTGCACAGTCTTCCTTATCAAAGTTCCCTTCTATAAAATCACTATCTTTATATAGTTCATATTGTTCATCTAAGGCTGGTAAATGATCACCGTACATAACAATAACCGTTGGTTCATCTACTTGACTAAAATAATCTATAAGCTGCTTCAATGCCTTATCTGAATCCTTTATGCTATTTACATAACTGGTTAAACTATTTAGCTGTGTATCTGATAAATTAGGATGGGATACCGTAATATTATTCGCTGTATAGGTATCACTATAAGGCATATGATTTTGCATGGTTACAACATGATAAAACAAAGGATTATTATCTTTATGCTCATATAGATCTATAATTTTGTCTACTAAAGCTTCATCCGAGATATAGCCCCTTGCTAACTTAGGATTTTCAAAATCCTCACTTGCAATAAACTGGTCAAGCCCTAAGTTTGGATAAGCTTCATCACGTGAAAAGAACTTCTTCTCATATCCATGTAAAGCAACTGTCTTATAGCCTTCTGCCTTAAGTAACTTTGCCATACTTTGAGTATCTTCATGTACAAACTTACTATATGCAATATTGCTTGGGTCCGTAAAATATACAGATTCTCCTGTAAGAACCTCGTACTCTGTTTGACTCGTACGCCCACCATATATAGAAGTAGCAATACTTCCTTTTGCAAAGCTATTTTGATAATCTTTAAAGTTACTTAAAGGATTCTCTGAAAAACTTACTTCTTCTAGCTTTGTTACATCAAAGAACGATTCATTCATAATCATAATAATATTAGGTTTAACTTTCATTTCTTCTTCTGTACCCATTTGATAAGGTGCCAGCAGTCTTTGCACCTCTTCTTCACTGTAACCTTCTGGCTTCTCTAGCATAAGTTCCATAATTTCTTGAGTAAAGCCAACTATAAACCCATTTTCATTATACTGCTCATTTACTGTAAGATCTGAGGAATGAACGCTGATGTCCTTCTCACTAGGACACACTTTAACGCCTACTATTGCTGTTGTAAAAAATAAAAGGGCACAAAGTATTGTTCCAACAAAGCGATAACCTTTTTTTAACTCAATCCATTTACATTTAAATGCACTAATAATGATAGTGATAGACAAAAGTACGCCTATTACAACATTTCGCTCTATTCGTATATTCATCTCTTTACTAATACTCGCAGCTTCCCCTGCAAGTGCTAAATCTGCCGGTACTAAATATTCTCCACTAATGACAAACTTATAAAAAGAGATGACACATAGTGTCATATAGATTCCACCTACAATCAATACACTAGTTCCTATCTTATTAAACATTATGGAAAATATCATAAGTAAACTAAAAATTAAAATCCAATTTATAATAAAGCTTTTAGGATAGTCATATACCCACTTAAAAAGCCCAAAGAAATTCTGTCTGAGTAGTGCTTCCCCACAAAATAAAATAAGAAAACTAAATAGAATCATCCATCCTGAACTTATATAAAATTCTTTTTTTAAATCCCTTTTCATTCCCTCACCACATTCTTATAAAATCTTTTTACACCATCCTAGCATCTCTTCTCTAGTTCCTTTTTTATAGTCAATAACTCCAATTACTTCATCTTTATTAACAAAAATTCTATCATCTTTTTGAGGCAAATGCCAATAAAAACAACCTTCAGAGTTTACTCTTTTACTTAAATGTTCTATTTTAGTGCCTCCAAAAAGTTTTTTTACATAGTGATCGTATTCTAAAACTTCATCTCCTTTTTTTACCCATGTTTCATCTGCAATCAATGAGTTCAAATCTACGATATCTTCAACATGCAAATACTGTTTTTTCCCTTCTTCTTTTCTTTTATATAACGTTGCAGGGCTAAGTACTAATTCATATCGTAAGGTGGTTTCATACTTACTCCAATCCATATCTAATACATACTTATAGATGTCAGCAACTGCAGCAGGAAGTTTATCTGCCTCTTCCTCATATTCATTACCTTCTTTTATTATACGCCCTTGCTCTTTTTGTACAACCTCTAGCATTGGTTCTATACGTTCGGCATAGATTTGTTCACTTTGTGCCACATATCGCTTTGCCTTCATAAGCCATTCATAAAAGCGTATGTCGTCAAAAAGAAAAATGAGACGGTTATTTTTAAAATTATTATACTTAAGAGGATATTGCATATATTCCAATAGTTTTTCAAAATCCTCATAATGATACACTTCCCACGAATCTGCTTTCTCAAATTTAACTTCTTTAATTTTCTCTTTGTAATAATCTCCTACGTATATTTCATGCTTATAATATAAAAATATAATTGTATCCATTGTTCTCATCCTACCTTCTGCTATTCAAATCATTAACTATTGTATACCTATTTTAATCATTAGACCACATTAATTTGTTATAGTATTTATGTACTTAACTTGCTATAATAGAATAAAATAAAAATGATAAGTAAAACGAGGTGATTTTCATGTCTTCCACTTATGAGGAAGTATGTACCCTTCTTTCTAATAGGGAATTTAAAAAAGCGGAATCTTGGCTCATTGGTCATCCTATTAAAGATGATAAATGGCATTTTTTATATAGTAAAGTATTAATGCAAAAAGCATGGTTTGACTCAGCTAAAAGTCATTTAGAAAAAGCTATTGCACTTAATCCTTCTAATGAAGGTTATAAAAAGCAACTTGCTAGCTTTATGGCTAGACCTGGTCGTTATAGTGATGACTACTATAATGCTAGACGCTATAGAAGACGTAGCGGATGCTGTTGTTGCTGTTGTGACGATGATTGTTGTCACTTTAGTTGTCTTGATCTTATCTGCCTAGACTCTTGTTGTGAATGTATGGGTGGCGATTTAATCGAATGTATTTAAAGGGGGCTTCTTATGTTTGGTTATGTTACACCCTTAAAAGATGAACTTAAAGTACGTGAATTTGAAGCCTTTAAAGCCTATTATTGTGGTCTATGTTCTCATATTAAGCAAAACTTTGGTCAACTTCCACGTATGGTTCTTAATTACGACCTCGTTGCACTGGCTCTTCTTTTAGATGGATTAAGTCCAAATAAAGCTTACGTGCAAAAACGTTCTTGTATGGTACATCCTGTTAAGAACAAACCTATGATTGTTAATAATGAAGCTTTAGACTATGCAGCAAGTATGAATGTATCCTTAGCATACTATAAACTTCTAGATGATGTAGAAGACGAACGCAATCTTAAAAGTGAAGCCTTTGCTTCACTTTTAAAACCCTACAGTTCTAAGTTTAGCCCTGATGTAGTCAAAGTTAATCACTTAATTGAACGTGAATTAAAAAATTTACATGTTCTTGAAAAAAATAAGGATTTTGATTCTATTGATGAAATCAGCCATCCTTCTAGCTTGATTGTGGCTAATATTTTAAAACACTATCCTTATTCTTTTGAAAATGATAGCCCTGAACTTCGAGAACAGCTTTTTGATTTTGGGTATGCCCTCGGAAAGTGGATTTATGTTATTGATGCATTAGATGATTTAGAAAAGGATATGAAAACTGGGCAATTTAATCCTATTGTTATTCTTTATAATCATGAAGATTTAAGCTATGAAACTTTAGTTAAAAAAATTCGTGAATCTATTAGTTTTACACTTTTAAACTGTGGCTATAACTGTAGCCATCTTTTAAAAGCATTACCACTCAACCGTCATCGTGTACTACTTCATAATATTATTAATTTAGGCATGATGGATAAATATAATAAAATCATTTCTCCTTGTGCCCATCATTGTAAGGGAGGTAAATAGATGTCTACAAAGCAACTCGTAAGTGGTAGTATTTTAACTGCACTTACTATTATTATCTTGTATTTAACTTTACTCATTCCAACAAATACACTGACTTTGCTTACATTAGCATCTATTACTGTACCTATTGCACTTATTCGAGAAAATGTAAAGACTTCCTTAATGGTCTATATAACCTCTAGCTTATTAGGGGTTATTCTTTTACCACTTAACATTAGTTTACTTTATATCTTATTCTTTGGCTGTTACGGAATCATTAAATATTTTATTGAAAAACTAAATCGTATTCCTCTGGAATGGTTACTAAAACTTATTTTTTTCAATATAATGTTTACTCTCGCCTATTTTTTATTTGATAACTTAATAACCCCTGGTGCTTTTGCTGGACTGATTAACTTAATACATCAGTTATTTCCTGGTTTACAACTTCCACCTACTGTTATTATTTTTGTTTTAGCTCAAATTGGTTTTATTATTTTCGATTATGTATTTACATTACTTATTGATTTTTATTATACTTACTGTGAACAACATATAAAGTAATATTATACTCTCTGTATTTGTAACTTCTTTTCTTTTATAGAATAGACTAAATACAGAGAGTATTTCTTTTATTAAAGGATGATGACTATGAATAATTTACTTCCGTTAGCAGCACTAGGCTTGTTTTATTTAAATCATCAAAAAGCATCTTATAGACAATCTGACTCAGATACAATGCCAATTACTTTCTCTGTACTCGGACCAAGTGCTGCTACAATTTTACTACCTCCTACTCCAGAAGATGTTACTATTGGTGATTCCGTTCTTCAAGCCTCAATAGAAGTATTTACTAATCAAAACATCCCCTATGTATTAGGTGGAAAAAATAATAACGCTTATATTACAAGTATTAATAATATCACTCAAAACGATTATGGTAGCTCTAGTCGTTGGTTTTATAAAGTAAATGGTACCTTTTCATCTCTCCCTCCTACTGATTACACACTTAAAAGTGGAGATATTGTTGAATGGCTCTATACAACCAATGATGGCATAGATATTGGCGTACCTTTTAAAAACACTGCAGGAAAAAATAATACACCTTAAATAAATCTTAAACATACAAAAAGGAACGCATTCATCATTAAGATTCTGCGTTCCTTCTTTATTAATACCTTCTATAGATATTATTACTTTGGATATTCCGTTCCCCTACGTTCTCTATCTCTTATAGCACTTCTATCCCCTTATAGTACTGCCATCCCTTATAGCAATACTACTTCTCTTATTCCCCTGTTCTTGCTTTCCCCTTATGAGAATAGATTATATCTACTTTTTAGTGCCTTTTTTTATTTATGTAACGAACACTACAAACTTATGTAGTGAACTAAGTTATTTAATATAAATTAATATATGACTTACAAAAAATTAAACATAACTTTACAAATGAATAAAAAAGTAGTGTGTAGTTATCCTACACACTACTCAACTCTATTCAATTGTAATAATTTTACTACTACTATTCCAGTCAACTTTGGCTCCTAATTTTTCACTAATAAAGCGAATGGGTACCATTGTTGTTCCATTAACCATTTGCGGTGCCTCAAGTAAAGTTTCAGTCTTCCCATTAACCATAGCCTTTTTGCTATCTATAGTTAAAACCATCATATTATTATCTTGTTGAATAATAATACTTCTACTTTCACTTTCCCATTCTACCTCTGCACCTAAGTTTTCACTAATAATACGAAGTGGTACAAGTGTTGTCCCATTTTGAATAAATGGTGCTACTGGTGGCTTAACTTGTTTCCCCTTAATAATTAGTTTGATTGTTCCATCACTTACTGTTTGATCATTTGAATTAGGTGGAATAATTACTTCTTGATCCTCCTCTTCAACTACTTCATTATCTCCTAATATACGAACATAATTAGAACTTACAAAACCTACTTGTCCATTTGTAAGTCCTACTTGATACCATCCATTTGCCTCTGCAAAAATAGTTACTTTTGTCCCTTTATTCAATTTGCCAATGCTACTATAAGTAGTTCCTGGTCCTTCTCTAAAGTTAAGACTATCTTCTGTAACAACGCCCATTTTCCCTACTAATTCTGGATTAGAAGTATCACCTGTTTGCCCACTATCTACCTGGTCATCCTTGATCTGATCATCACTATCATCTACCCAGGAGCCTTTATAGTAAGTTTGTAATGCTGTTGAGACACCTTTCCTATTATTCATTAAATCTTTCATACTGAAATAAATACTACCTTCAATCTGGGGGTATTTTTCATTTTCTTTTAACTGAGTAATCATTTCTTCTGCTACAGTATCTTTGTAGATACCTTGCCCTATGTAAAGTTTTACCTTTGTTCCTTTAACTTCATTTGACCACCACTCTACAAGTGTCTTGTAGTTAGCTGTTTGATGTGTTGTCTCCCAATAAATCTGAGGTACTACATAATCAATCCATTCATTTTGTATCCATGTTCTTGTATCTGCACAAACAGTGTAGTAAGACTCTCCTCCACCTGTGTTAGATCCTGTTGGATCACTTTTTTGGTTTTTCCAAATACCAATTGGACTAATCCCAAACATCACATTAGGCTTTGTACGTTCAATAACCTTGCTTACACGTTTTACCATATCATTAATATGTTCTCTTCTTGCATTTGCAGTAGGCCCATCTCTATCTTCACCTGCTGGAAGTGGGTAATTAGATGGATAGAAATAGTCGTCAAAATGAATACCATCAATATCATAGTTTTTTACAAGTTCTTCAACTGTATCTACAATGTGTTGCTTTACTTCTTCTAATGCTGGATTATAGTAATAAGCATTGTTATAAGACATTACCCACTCTGGATTAAGTCTCGCTGGATGAGTTAAACTCAAACTATTTAAATCTGTTCCTGATTGCGTTACACGATATGGATTTAACCATGCATGGATATCCATTCCTCTCTTATGTGTTTCTTCAATCATAAACGCTAATGGGTCATATCCTGGATATAATCCTTGTGTTCCTGTTAAAACATCTGACCATGGATTAATATTTGAGACATATAAAGCATCTGCCTTTGGTCTTACTTGCACCATAATCGTATTAATCCCAATTTCTTGCATACGATCTAATTTTTTGATAAATTCTTGTTTTTGAGCTGTGGCATTATTCTTATTTTGTACGCTTGGGAAGTCAATATTACTTACTGTTGCCATCCATACTGCTCGCATATCATCATTATGCTGAGCTGCTTGTATTTGGCTTGGAAAAATACTTACCAAGGAGAATATAACAAGTAATGCCATCATTGTTTTTTTCATCTTTCTTCTCCTTTTTTGTCTTATTTTAATACATTTTTATTATACTCATCTATTATATACCATAATATGCCTGTTTAGGGTTTTGTCATGAAATCGTAAAGAATTTGAAAAAAGGGTATGATTTTATACCTTTTGATAATACTAATTTATAAGAATCAACCAAGGAGGACATCATGAACAAACATTATAAAGATAATGGCAAAACATCTAGCGACCCTAAAACAGGTAATACAAAAGGTCATATTTCTTCAAAAGCAGGTATCAAAGATCCTGATACTAAATAAGACATCGCATAATCCTATACTCTTACAACTTTAAAAGCCATGCATAGATTGTAACTATGCATGGCTTTATATTTATAACTGAATAAATTTCTATTTTACACACTCACTATCCTTTTACAGTATCTACAACACTCTCTTTAATAACATGTTTTTGACAAGTTAAATAACTATAATCCCTATTACATTATCTATTTTTTTAATATTAAATTTTTCAATCTCATAATTAATTTTACATTCCATTTAGACTAATACTCTTTTTTTTCGCTACTTCTTTAAAACTCTTGTTCCTTACTTTATTTTACTCTACAATAAAATTATATCTAATTTATTCTTATAGGGGGATTTATGATTAATTATACCATTGGTACATCATCTGAATACGCTGATTTATTGGATTTCGGTAATTACGTTTTTAAAATTGATTTTAAAGAGCTTCTTCCTAAGCTCTATGACGGAAGAGAAGATTTAGCACCTTATCATTTTATAGCTAAAGAAAATGACCGTATTAAAGCTATGGTAGGATGTTTTCCACTAACTTTACAAACTGGAGACCACCTTTTAAAAGGTATGGGAATTGGTACTGTTTCTGTTCATCCTTATAGTCGTGGGCAAGGACATATGAAACAACTTATGAAAAATGCTATGTCCTTTATTGAGACTGAACAAGCTGACTTTGCTATTTTAAGTGGCCAAAGACAACGCTATGAATACTTTGGCTTTACACCAACAGGCTCACTAATACATTTAGTTGTTGACAAAGTAAACTTAAAACACAAAGGAATTACTCATTCAACTACAGATACACTTAAGTCTTTTGATACGCTATCTCAAGATGATCTACAACAAATCTCAAATTGGCATCATGCTAAACCACTTCATAGCATTCGTCCATTAAAAAATTTTGTTACTATTTGTAAATCTTGGGAAGCAAAGCCTTATGCTCTTTACAATGATGGAATTCTAAAAGGATATATGATTCTTGCTGGCTCTAATATTTTAGATTTCTACATTGAAGATACTAGCCTTCTTGGCTCATTCTTATCTTTAATCTTAAATAAACTAGATTTAGATGGTGTTAACTTATCTATTGGCTTACACGATCAAGAGAATCTTAAATACTTGATGAGTTTTGCGGAAAACTATAGAATGGCTACGGCAACACAACTTAAAATTGTAAACTATCAAAATTTCATCCAAGCCTTCCTAGAACTAAAAGCAAGCTATGAACCTCTTGAAAAAGGAAAACTTATTTTAGAAATCAAAGATCAAGTAATACTCTCAATTGAAGTTAGTGATACTATCCAAGTTTCACCTACAACACATACACCTGATATCAGTCTATCTCACTTAGAAGCCACACACTTTATCTGTGATCCAGTTAGCTTCATTCCTCAAGAACTAAGAAGTTTTAGTCACCTTATTCACTCTTGGTTCCCACTCCCATTTAGCTATTGTCATACTGATAATGTCTAAGTATCTATAAAAAAGGACGAACATATTGCAATTTAATATGTTCGTCCTTTTTACTGTACGATAAATATTGGGGTAAGTGTGAGGGCATGTAGGTAAGCTTATTGTATTCCAACTTCTCAAATTTAAATTTCGTAGCTTAATTTGATAAATGTATCAATATCTTCTTCTATTGTTTTAAGAGATGCTTTCCAGAACTCAATATCATGAACATCGATGCCTGCGGCCTTTGTAACATCTACGATTTTATTTTTACCTGTAAGTGCAAGAATTTTCTCATATTCTTCTGGGAAAGTCTCTGGCTTTTTACAGTATTCTGCATAGAGACCTTTTGCAAAGAGAAGACCAAATGCATATGGGAAGTTGTAGAAGTTTCTGGTTGTGAAGTAATAGTGTGGTTTCCATGTCCACATATATGGATGTAAATATTCTGGGTCCAAGCCATCACCATAAGCTTCTTTTTGTGCATTTAGCATGGCATTCTTAATTTCTTCTACTGTAAGTGGGCTCACTTTACGTTTTTCAAATACTTCTGTTTCAAATAAATAGCGTGAATAAATATCTACAATAACTTGTGTTGCATCAGAAATCTCTGTTTCCAATATAGAAAAGGCTGCTTTTTTATCTACTTCTTTAATAGCAGCTTTTTTTACAATAGTTTCACAGAAAGTAGATGCTGTTTCTGCAAGTGGCATTGGATAAGATGTATTAAATGGTGATTCATTATTTAAACATGCACCATGGAACCCATGTCCTAATTCATGAGCCATTGTAATAACATCACTAAAGCTATTGCCATAATTAAGTAAAAATCTAGATTGTTTGATGGTACGAATTGTAGAACAGAATGCCCCACCACGTTTACCTGCTCTTGGATATACATCAATCCAGTGATTATCAAATGCTTTAACTGCATAGTTTCCTAAGTTCTCACTGAACTTTCTAAATTGCTTTTCTACAAAATCTTGCCCATCTTCATAGCTATAAGTCATATCTGCATCACATACTGGTGCATACATTTCATAAAATGGTAACCCATTTTTATAACCTAAAAGTTCTGCTTTTCTTCTTAAATAACTTCTAAACTTAGGGAAGCTTTCACGCATTGCACCAAGCATTGCCTCAAGTGTCTCACGGTCCATACGAGATTGATTAAGTGTCATCTCAAGTGGAGATTCGTATCCTCTTAAAGCACATACAGATATAGCCTCTCCTTTAATACCATTGAGTGCAGCTGCTACACCATCCTCAATTTTTTTATATGAAGCAATTTCAGCATGATATGCACGTTCTCTTACCTTTTTATCTGTGTCATATGCCATATTAAGTGCAACTGTTAATGGATACTCTTTCATCCCCTCTTCTTCTTCAATCTCTACTTTATGAGTAGAAATAATAAGATTCTTATAATCTTCCCATGCTGAAGAACCTGTTTCTTTTAATTTTGCTAACATGGCTTCTTCTTTTTCACTTAAGCTATGTGCATTGTTAGCTACAATTTCGCTTAAGTAAAAACTATGTTCTTTAAGAAGAGGTGACTTTTCTAATAATGTAGCTAAATCTTCAATTTGGGCAATCCATTTATTCACTTTCGCCATAGGTCCTGCTAATTCATTTCTTTTTGCTTGCAAAATTGCATTGTTCTTAATCGCAGGTTCATTTTTTGAATCTGTACTAAGGGTTAAATGAATAAATGCACCTAATCTTTCTTGATAGCTATATAGTTCTAAATCTTTTTTCATAAAGTTCTCTAACTTTTCAAGTTCATCCTCATGATTATTAAAATTTATGTCTATCCATTCTTTCATTTCATCAACTAAAATCGAACTTTTTTTTAAATCTTCTTTGAATTTCTCACTTTCAAATGAATCATATAAAGGGGTTAAGTCCCACTCTAATGCCATATTCACTCGCCTCACTTTCAATTTACTTTATTTTTTAGTTTTTGTTATATATTTCATATTATAAGTTAACATTTGACTTATGTCCATTAATCTTGTTTTTTTCTGTCATGTATATTTTTTTTATACTTGCAGATAATAAATGACAAATATTACTTATTGGAGGTTTACTATGAAACGTAAATTAGCTTTATGGGGCGTCATTGCTCTAACCCTTTCATCATTATTAGGAACTGTTTGGGCAGCCAATAAACTCTATCCTATCAAGGCATCCTTAAATAATAATTATAAGTATACCCTTGATGGCAAACAAATTATGAAGAACGTTCCTGCCATTATTTATAACAATCAAGTTTATGCTCCTATTTATAACCTAGCTAAAGATCTTGGCTATAGCGTAACAGTTACAGAAAGCGAAACAAATCTTGTAAAATCAACTACTAGTACACCAACTACTCCAGCTCAACCTAGCGATACTGTTACTATTGATCGTGCGCAAATCATTGCAATTAACTTTGCAGATGACACAGTGACAGTTGTTCCTGCCGGAAAATCTACTGATACTAAAAATCAAATCGTACTTAAAGTTACACCTGAAACAGCTATCCAAAATAGTAAAAACAAAAAAGCTTATAAACTATCTGATTTAAATACAGGTATTGATGTAAAAGTTGTTCATTCTTCTGCTATGACTAAATCTATACCTCCTCAAACAACAGCTTATAGTATTACCATTTTATAACTTTACTCAATATTTTTCCTTCCTTGCTTTATATGCTATAATAAGAGCTAAACATTTATAAAAAGCAGAGGAAGAATTATGGATATAACACAGTTGGGCGAAATAGCCTACGAAGATGGTAAATATTTAAAAGCACTTAATTACTTTTTACAAGCTTACAACGAAGATCAAGATACCTATACTCGCTTAAATATTGCACTATGCTATCAAGCGTTAAATAATAAAGAACAGGCTTTTTCAACTTATGAAGCCATTATCAAGGAAGATCCAGATGAGTCTATGGCCTATTATGGTATCGCTTCTTTATATGATGATGATCAAAACTATGAAATGGCTATTGCTCATTATCAAAAAGCTATTGAAATAGATCCTTTTTATGATAGAGCCTATTTCTTTTTAGCCAATGCTTATGATATTTTAGGAGAAACCTCTAAAGCTATAGAGACTTATAAAGCACTTCTTGAAATGGTTCCTGATGATTTTTGGGCGCTTACTAATCTAGGGTCTATCTATGAAATTCAAGGTATGGTTGACTTTGCACACCAAATGTTTAAGCGCGCCCTAGCATTAGAGCCACATCATTCAGTGGCACTCTTTAACATGGGTGTTATAAGCTCTAAGCTTAATCGTTATACCGAAGCCATTCATTATTACAAGCAATCTTTAACTCATGATACTTCTTATCCTTATACTTATTTAAATCTGGCAGTTCTCTATAAAGAACAAGGTGAAATTGAAACAGGATTAGAAATTCTGAATGATGGTATTTCTCATATTGTTGAAGAAGGTTTTCTCTATTATAATAGAGCTTGCTTCCACGCCTTACTTGGGCATCTTGAAGAAAGTAAAATAGATTTAGAAAAAGCAATCAAGCTTCATACTGGCTTTTTAGAATACTCTAAGAAAGACCCAGATTTAAAAGCTGTTTTGTCTCATTAAAAAAGGACCATAATGGTCCTTTTTTGCTACTCATAAACTTTTATTACTTAATACTTCATAAGAATACTTACTATTGTCCAATGTGTCCCTACTGTCCACATGTTAATTAAATCGCCTCTTTGTATACGCTTTTCTTTTATAGCTTCATAAAGTGCTATAAAAGGTGACGATGTTCCTGTATAACCATACTCATTCCCTATGTATATAAACTTATCCCTTGGCACATCTAATGCCTTACTACAGTTTTCTACCAATCCTAATGCATATTGTGAAGAACAAATGAGTTTAATATCTTCTAATGTGTAAGCATTTCTATCTAACAGTTCTATTAATGCATCTTTCATATACCCCGCTACAAAATCTGCGTCAAAAGGTGTCCACTTCATATATAGTTCTTCTACCTTTTCTGTTACACATTGTGAAAAACCTTTTTGAGGGTAAGTTACTAATCCCCATGTCTTACCGTCTGTACGATATGTACTATCAATAAAACCAGATTCTTGTTCTTTTGTTCTTTCTAAAATAACTGCACATCCTGCATCTCCAAATATAGGATAGGTATACTCATCTTTGTCTGTAGTTGTAAAAGTTAAGCACTCAGCTCCTACAATAAGTGCTTTTTTAAGATATGGTTTGGCCTGCATAATTTGTACTACAGTATCAAAGCCAGTTAACATTCCTGCACAGTTAACATTGATATCCATAACCTGTGCCTTTCTACTGCCTTCAATAAGTCCATGTAAAATAACTGCCTGTGAAGGAATTAAATACTCTGGACTTTGAGAACAAAATACTATAATGTCTATATCTTCTCCCTTCAAACCCTCTTTTGCTAAAAGTACTTTTGTAGCTTCATACCCCAATGATAATGTATTTTCTTTTTCTCTATCAGCTATATAATACTGTTCTCTTCCATAACCTTCTAATAACCGCTCAATATTTTTTCCTTGCTTTTTAAAATGCTCAATATAAGAATCAGCGTATACAACATTTTGTCCTCGCTGAACTTCAATACCTCTAATTTTTATATTTGTCATCTGATATACCTCTTTTATTAGATATTAAAAGTATTATTTTAGCAAAGCTTGGATCTCATCAATAATTTGGTTTAAATCTTCGATATGACATACAATTTGTTCTATAGCATGTTTATTGTCTTCAACTAATTCTGTTATTCCCTCTACTTGAGTCACTTCATCTTTCATGCTATTTGTAACTTCTTCATTAAATTCTACCGTCTGCTTCGTATACCCATATTGTTTTTCTGCCAATTCATCTACAACCGTTACTTTATTAGCAGCTACTTTTAGCTGTTCTAACATCTGATTAATATCTTGTTCCATTTGAGTAATTACATTGTTATGATCCCCTATTTGCTTTGTATTTTCTCTCATAAGACCTTCTACTAAATTAGCATCTTGCTTGAAGTTATTAATCACTTCATTTACATTTTGTAAAGATTTTGTAGTGCTATCGGAAAGTTTCTTCACCTCATCAGCTACAACTGCAAATCCTCTACCATGCTCCCCAGCACGTGCAGCTTCTATTGATGCATTTAATGCTAATAAATTAGTTTCATTTGCAACCTGTTCTATGATATTTAATAGGCTATCCACTTGAGTTGTTTTACTTTGTAGCTCCTGTGCAACTTCTAGTGTATGATTGGTAGAAGTTGCAATTTCTTTATTAATATTTAAAATATTATTTAGCTGTTTCTCATTATTAATAAATAACTGCACAAGCTCATTAGAAATATTTTGTGTTTCTTTCATTTGGTTTGATATATTGGCTACCCCAGTTTTTAGATTTAAAAGATTTTCTCTACTTTGTGATGACTTATCAAGCATCTTAGTATTACCTTGTACGATTCTTCTACTCACTTCATATATATTTTCCATAGAAGCTGTTTCCTCTTGTGCAATACAAGTTAAGGAATGAGAAGCATCTGTCAACTTATCCATTAGTAAGCTTACTTTACTAATAATCATCTTTAATGCTTGGTTATTTTTCATCATACGTTCTTGCCCTACATTTGCCAAAATATGTCCTGAGAAATAGCTCATAACCACAATAGCAGCAGTATTTAACCCTCCAACTAAAATCAGTGCAATTACTTCATCTCCTACAGGAACACTTTTAAGCACTGTTATAGGGTGTGTCATAAAATACATTACAATGATGGCAATATTTATGATGACATTAATCACTGTAAGCTTAAAATCTTGCTGTAAGGCTACTAAAACTGTAAAGAAAATACACGTTGTCCAAAGTATTAATGATGGCATTAAATTAATTACCATTCCAAAGTTTAAAATACATATAATAAGTACACATGCTTTAAACTTTTGGTAAGTCTTAATTACTATTTTATTTCCATCATACATTTTTTTTAGAATGTAACTTAAGATTATTATCTCTAATATTCCAATACATTCAAAAGCTATAAATCCTCCTATCGGTTTAGATGTGTAAAATCCAAATAACCTACACCCTAATGAAACAACCATCGCTGCAGCAATAGCCCCAACAACGATCCAATACGTAGCTTTTGCTACAGACGTCTGATAAAACTCTAACGTTGTCATCTCTTGATTATCCATATTGAGTTCTCCTGCTTTTTATATTTGTTTATGGGTAGCATAAATATTATATAATATTTTAAACACTAGTTCAAATTAGAATTGATAATTAAATTATGTTTTCAGTCTGATTTCATAATAAAAGAGACTATTGTGTCAATAGTCCCTTCCTTATTTTAACCTATTCTCCTGCAACCATTATATCTTCTAAGCAGATAGATACTGGACCTTCATAACCTTTTCTTACTTGACATTCCTTTGAAAGCATCAAATTATGCTGTACTTCTTGAATATTACCTGAAATTGAGCCACCTGTAAGTGGTGTAACTTTATCCCCTTCATGATAAAGAGCAAGTCTCATTTCTCCACCAAAATCTCCAGTAAAAGGATCTATTTGAAAATCGGAAAAGCTAAGGACTTCTAAATAAGTTCCTTGTTTCATTTCTTCTAATGTATGTGTACCTTCTGCAACTTTCACAGTACCATAAGACCCTGTTGGCTCTATACCTAGATAATGAGCAAACTTACATGCTCCATGAATAGTTTTTAAAACACCATCTTGAAGTAATACACGGTCTACCATTTTGATACCTTCACCACTATAGGGATCTGTTGCTTTTAATATAATATTTAGCTTATCCCCTTTTACATCTTCCCCTTGCACACAGTCTTCTACTTTAAAATTAGAGTACTTTGGATAAACCATGCTAGATGCAGATTTAAAGGTATAGTAATCTAACAAAGTTGCTATATGGATATCTGATAATATAACTTTGTACTTACCTGTACGAGGATTGTCTTTTGCTTGTGCTCTTAATGCCGTTGTTTCTAGTGCACCTTTTACTTTAAGTGCAAGTGCCTCACATTCTAAGTTTTCATAATAGAAATCATGATAGGTCTCTACATCTTGAGGCACTCTACATTGAACGACAAACTCTCCTTTTGCACAGTATTTTTCATAGGATACATCTATCCCTTCTGAATTTAAAATATGTATTGTACGTTTTTCAACGAAGACTTCACTTGAATTTATAAAAGTTTCTTCTTGCGTATCATATTTAAATAAGGCATCTGTAAGCTTTCTAATACATTCTTCTAAAGAATAACTTGCTAAAGAGGTCTGAGTACATATCCTATCTTCTTTCTCTCCTTTAGGTAAAGGATAGTAAAGATTGTTTACAAAAGAAGCAGCATAATATGCATCTTTAAGTGTATCATCTACTTCTTCATAAGACATACTTGGATAAATCTTTGCTGTTGCAGAGCCTCTCATCTTTGTACCATCTTTTTCAAAATCACGAAATACATTAACAACATAGTGTGTTACTTTTTTCATGCGACTCATATCAAGTTCTTTTTTTACAAAGAATAACTCTACAGACTCTACTTCTGCTTCATTAATAAGATAGGTCTCTATCTGATTTATTTTAAGTGCTTGTAAAATTTGTTCTTTCATCATCTTCCCCCCTTATCCTAATCTTACTCGTGTTTTAATATATGGACCACCAGTAGATACTTTGACCCATTCTTTATAGCCTTTACCACAAGCACCTGTACCTACTAATTGTAGATCCTTAGATACCATAGAAATCGATTTTAATAAATCTGGTACATATCCTGTTAATACAACTGGTGAAAAGATTTTACCTGTTAACTTACCATCTTTAATTTCTCTTGCAATACTTACCATACATTGGATTCCCCAGTTTTTAGGGTCTTCCATACCACTAGCACTTGCATCAAGTAGATAGCCATCTTGAATGGAAGCAATCATTTCCTCTAAACTAGAATCTCCTGGTTTAAAATAGGTATTAGTCATACGTGTATACGCTTTTCTTTCATAGCTTTCACGTCTACCATTGCCTGTTGGTATAGTACCTAATTTCATAGAAGTTAATCTGTCACTAATACCTTGTTTTAAGATCCCTTTATCGATAATAACAATATCTTGGGCAAGTGTGCCTTCATCATCAAAGAAATAAGAACCTGTATTTTCTACACCAACTGCCCCATCATGCATTGTAACAAGAGGGGAAGCCACATATTCATCAATGTATTCTTTTGCAAGGGCACGGTCTTTAACAAACATATCCATCTCTACACCATGTCCAAAAGCTTCATGTGCAATAAGACCTGATACATCCGGTGCACAAATCACATCATATGTACCTGGTATCATTTTTTCACTATGTAGAAGTTCACAAGCTATTTGTACAATTTCTTCTACCGAGCTATCCATTTCATTTAATAGCTCACTTCCACAAGCCCCTGAGAAGCCTTTATAATGATAGTTATTTTTGTTACCATCATCGCTCATACACATTAATGCACCCGTTGACCACATCAGGCTTTGCTCCAAATCTTTATTATTAGATAAAAAGCATTTACTAATTTCTAGGTATTCAAAATCTGCACGAAAATCAACAACTCTCTCATCTAAAGATTTTCCTTTAGAATGTAATGCTGTTAATATCTCTATGATTTTTTCATCCCCTAAGCTGCGTGGATGTTGGTCTATTTCTTTTGCTTTAGAGAAAGTACAGCTTTCTTCTTCAAGCTTTTCATATTGTCCTTCGGTAAGATTATCACTCAAATCCTCCGGCAACTTATTTACTTTCATAATTTGGTTTAAAAGTTCATCTATACTATTTGCATCTATTTCATTAAAAACATACTCACTATAGCCTATACCATTATAAACTTTAGCAACAAAGCCTCTTTCATCAAACATGCCATTTCCAATATTGGTCCCTGCACGTGATACGCGATAACTTTTCCCTTTAGCATCTGTCCCTAAAATAGAAGCATATGGGTAAACTTCTAATAACTTATTTAATAAACTTATCAAATAAGGCTTAACCTGTTTTAAATAAGGGCTCATTTCTACTTTCATCATTTCACCTTCCTTTTCTAGATTGTACTATACTTTTTTATTCTATTATGTAAAAATTCTAAATTCAACTCTATTTTCATATATTAAACATTAATTTTTGTTAATAAATAGTGCTTTTTATAAACTATATGGTATACTAAGACATATTAACAAATGAGGCGAAAAGCCAGGAGGTACTTTATGAAACTATCTGACTTTCATGTTCAAATAGGCACTAAGTCCATCAATGGAATATGGGCTGCCATTCTTGCAATCGTCATTGCAATCCCTATCCTTGCACTTGTAGGTGTTATTTTAGCAGGGGTATTTTCTATTGTTGGTGTCATCATTACAATCGCATTAGGTATAGCAGGTATTGCTATTATTATAGGACTTCTTTCACTCCTTATCCCAAAAAGCTGGCGTGAAAAACTAGGTATTCATGTAAACTTCTCTCGTGAGCATGCACAAACTTCTAAACCTAAAACGACGCCTGATGGAAAACCTATTATTGATGTAGACTTTGAAGAAGAAAATAAATAAGAAAAGCTACTGCATTTAATGCAGTAGCTTTTCTTATATCTAATACTTCTAAGTAATTATGTACTTATTATACTTTTAACTTATAAGCCAACTGTAGCATTTGAGATTTTTCATTCCATAAGCCCAGTGTCTTAACTGCTCCATGAAACATATTAAGATGTCCTGCTGCCCCTGGGTGAATACAGGATTCATCCCCAGCTGCAATCCAACCACCGCGTTTAATCATTGCCAGATGAACTTGGCCCATTTGCATCCATTCATCATAATGATTAATCAGTATAATTTCATTTTCTTTTGCACATTCTTTTATGGCTTCTACATATGGAATAAGTCTTATACCTCTTTCACTTGGTGCATCTAAACAAGGATTAGGTGCACGGAGCACAGGGATAGCCCCAACTTCTTTAATATCTTTTACTATTTTATAAAGATTTTTTCTAAAGTCTTCTAAACTCACGTCACTTACACAATCATTGGTTCCAAACATAATAAAGACCACATCTACATACTTTTTGTACGTCTCAAATCGTGCTTTATAGTTTTCAAGTTGGTCTTTTGTTGTAGCACCTGATACAGCTGTGTTAATAACCACATCGCCCACTCTTCCATACTCATCTTTCAAAAATTGCTCAAAGAGCTGAGGAAAACTTGCATACCCATGTGTATGTAAGGCACCATGTGTAATACTATCTCCTATAAATAACCAACGTAATGGTTGATCTTTATCTCTTTGAATAAGTGACTTGATAGAGCAAGCATATGGATTTTCCTCTAGCGTACTTTGCCCCTTCTGATATGTCTCCACTACTTCATCTAATGCAAAAGTTGTTACATCACCAATAGTTCCCTGCATCAATTGGTAGCCTATCTCTAAATGTCCGAGTGTATCTAATTCACCTTTACTATAACTTTTCCCTTTGGTCACACATTGATTATAATGATCTATTAGTATAATCATATGATCTTCTTTTGCCATCTCTATCATTACCTGAGCACACTTGTGAGCTTGCTGATTAAGATCATCTTCTTTTGCAGGTACAGGAGTCTGCAGTATAACTACAGCACCTATTTGTTTTACTTTTTCTACAAATATTTTGAGTGCTTCTTCAAACATACTCACCGTTTCAAATTTACCGTGATAATCTTCTGGCCCTGCTAAAAAGGCTACTGCCTTAGGTTGATACATACTTACTAATGTATCAAATTTCTCATTGATTGATTTTATATTTTGACCTGCTTGAGCAGTATTGATTGTATAACGTTCTCTTGTCCCAACGTGGTCATTATCTCGCTTTTCCCATCTAATATGTTCTTCAAAATGTCCAATGAAATTTCTAGCGCCTTGTGTTTGATGCCATCCTCCTTGTACATTTATTCCTCCTGTAAATACCCATGTGTTACCACTCTCTAGATTAAATAAGTCCATGCAACCTTCTCCTTGTACATTTATATATAGAAAAAGCTAATTTAAGTTGTCCCCCCTTAAAACACATAGACAAACTTAAATTAGCTTCTTTGTAGTGCCCATTGAGCTACTACTACGCTATATTCTCCTTTATAAAACCTTCCTAATACTATACTTTGCTTACCAGGTACAGCAGTCCTTCACCTAATTCCTCTCTTAGTGAAAAAAGCATCCCTCTTTTTATTATACACTGCAAGGTTTCAATTTAGGCACCCTACACTTATGGATTACATTAAGTATAAAACTAGTCATGTCTATAATCTTATAGAATGTAGCTTAATCGTTAGTGCTATATAATAGCCACTTTTACTATTATATAGTTAAAGAATTGATAGCAATTCTTTTTACAATTTAATTATATAAACGTTTTTTAGACAAGTCAATAATATTTTGCTATCAATCAAAAATATACTTATTATAAATACCTAATATATATCTTATATAATGAAGAAACTCATTTTAAAATCAAAACTTAGATTTGTTAATTACTCCATTAAAATAGGTTTCTATACTTGCTTTGCAAATTGCAATCATCTCATCCATTTCTTCTTCTGTCATACTAAGAGGTGGATTAAAATAGAGTACATTGCCTAATGGACGTAGTAATAATCCTTTTGACACTGCTATTTTATAAATCTCATATCCTATTCTTAACTCACTTGAAAATGGCTCCTTTGTCCTTTTATCTCGTACAAGCTCAATGCCATTAATAAAACCAATATGACGGATCTCACCTACGTAAGGTAAATCTCCTAGTGCATCCTCTACTTTCTTATGAAATAAAGCATTTCTACTTGGTAATCCTTCTAGTATTTTTTCGTCTTCAAAAATATTTAGTACTGCAAGTGCGCAACTTGCACCTAGAGGATTGCCACTATAAGTATGGCTATGCATAAAAGATTTCCCCTCTAAATAATCTGCATAAAAGGCGTCATATACTTTATTCGTAGTGGCTACTAAAGCCATCGGCATATATCCACCGGTCAAACCTTTAGATAGACAAATCATATCTGGGCTTATACCTGCATGTTCACAAGCAAACATTTTCCCTGTACGCCCAAATCCAACAGCTATTTCATCTGCTATTAAGTGGATGTCATACTGGTCACATGCTTCTCTTAGCTTCTTCAGATAAATAGCTGGATATATTTTCATCCCTGCTGCTGCTTGCACCAAAGGTTCTATAATAAAAGCTGATACTTCTTGTCCATAAATCTTTAATTCCTTTTCTACTTTCTCAAAGCATTCTGCTTGACAATTCTCTCTACACTTTCCATATGGACAGCGATAACAATCTGGTCCTTGTACTCTTGTTACATCTATCATAAGTGGCTTATAAACTTCTGTATAAATGTCTAAATCTCCCACTGATAATGCACCTATGGTCTCACCGTGATAAGCATCTGTCAAAGCCATAAAACGTTTCTTATTAGACTGCCCTATTTGTGCATGATAATGGAAACTCATTTTAAGTGCCGCCTCTACAGCAGCGGAACCATTATCCGTAAAGAAAAACTTATCTAGCCCTTTAGGCAATACTTTATGCAACCTGTCACACAGTTCAATGACAGGCTTATGTGTAAAATTAGCAAAAATCACATGCTCTAAACTTTCTACTTGTTTGCAAAGTGCAGCATTGATTTTAGGATTTGAATGTCCAAATAAATTACACCACCAAGAACTTACTGCATCTAGATATACATTACCGTCTGTATCATAAAGTCTAAGCCCCTTTCCTTTTTCTATCACTATAGGCTTAAAGCTTTCATAGTCTTTCATCTGAGAACAAGGATGCCATATATATTCTAAATCCTTTTCTATATAATCCATTACCTCTTCACCTCTTGCCATTTCATTAATACCTATTCATTTTTTTATTTAAATGAGTTTATTAGCATGAGCTCATCTAGCTAACTATATAGTTCAACAAGCTTCTCTATATCTAACTCAACTTGCTTCTCTTTGCATTTCATTCTTGGAATAGTTGCTATAACCTCCACTTTACTTAGACGTTCTATCATTTGCCTATTATCCTCATGTAATCTATTTCCTATTTCATACTCATTAAGAATAATCCCTTTAATAGGTATTCCTAATTGTCTGATATAAGCAACTGTTAGTATGGTATGATTGATTGTTCCAAGTCCTGCACGTGCTACAATCACCACTGGAAGTTCTAATAACTTTATAATATCTTCTAACAAAATCACTTCTGTATCACTTACTTGAATAGGACAAATAATACCGCCACTTCCTTCAACAGTAATATACTCATATCTTTTAGAGAGCGCCTCATAATCTCTTTTGATCTTATGAAGTTTAATAGGTCTTCCTTCTATTTGTGAAGCAAGATGAGGAGAAACTGCTGTTTCAAAAGTATAGGAAACACATTTATCATATTCTTCCTCTATACCTGCTCTTGTCAAAACTTCCTTTGCATCACCTGGTATAAGTTTATCGCCCTCATAATAACCACCACTTAAAGCTGCCTTATAATATCCTGCTTGGATACCCTGTTTTCTAAGTGCCTCTACTATAAGACTGGTTACAAAAGTCTTTCCCGCATCGGTATCTGTTGCTGTAATAAATATTCCTTTACTCATCTAACTTCACCTCATACTCTAAGCCTTCTAATAGTTTAAAGTCATCTTGAATGGTATTACCACATGTCGTAAGTAAGTTTCCACTAATCGTGGCATTGGCACCACCTTTAAAAGCATACCTACCTGCATCAGTTAACTGACTTCTACCTCCAGCTAAACGGATTTTAGCATCTGGATGAATAAATCGATAGATGGCTATGGTTTTTAAAACTTCTTCTTCTGCAATAGGCCTGATTCCTTCTAACGGTGTACCTGGAATTGGAACAAGAACATTAATAGGAATAGACTTTACTTCTAATGCCCTTAAGTCAAATGCCATATCTATACGATCTTCTAAAGTTTCTCCCATTCCAAATAAGCCTCCGCTACACACTTCCAATCCCACTCTTTTGGCTGCTTGTAATGTCTCTAGTTTATCCTCGTATGTATGTGTTGAACAAATAAAAGGAAAATAGCGTCTAGAAGTTTCTAAGTTATTATGATAACGCCTTACACCACTTGCCTTTAACTTCTTCATGTCCTCTTCTCCTAAAAGTCCATGAGAAGCGCAAAGTGAAATCCCCACTTTTGTATGTATTTGTTCATATATAGGAATAATAGCTTCCATATCTTTTTGATTTAAACGTTTACCTGAAGTCACAATGGAATAACGAAGTACACCTTCATCCTTATGTTCTTTAGCATCTCTTAAAAATGTAGCTGCCTCTTGTAGAGGATATACCTCTGCTATTCCCTTATAGTGAGCTGATTGAGCACAGTACTTACAGTCTTGTGAACAAGCTCCACTTTTCCCATTAATAATCGCACACATATCAAAACTGTTCCCACAATGCTTTAATCTAATTTCATCTGCATACTGACTCAGTATAGGTTGAGGATACTGCATGAGCTTCATTGCTTCATCTTTTGTTACTTTGTAACCTTCTAATACCTTATCTTTAATTGCTGTAAGCCAATCCATCTTCTGACCTCCTAAAGTTATTATGCCACTGCTCTCATCTTCCTAAGAATAGGAATAAGTTTGGTACCAACTACTGCTGTTACAGCACATAGAAGTATATCACCAGGTGCACAAATAATTGCACCACCCCATACTGCACTCCAAAGTCCCATTTCATTTCCTATATAAAAGTTATAAATGGCATACATGTAGATTACACCCAATACATACACCACTAATAATCCTACTAATGAAGCTATAAATAAATTTTTAAAGTTAACTGTTTTTAAGTATTCCATGCATTTCCCAATCACATAAGCCCCTACTATAAAGCCTATTAAATATCCAAATGTAGGTTTAAGTATATAGTGAAATCCACCACCTTCTGTAAAAATAGGAATACCTACTAACCCTACTAAAACATAAATAAGTTGAGATAATCCACCTATTTTAGCACCTAATAATACACCTGCTAGTGCACTAAATAGAAATTGTAGTGTAAAAGGTACTAGTGGTGGTGGTAATGGTATTTTAATAAATGCTCCTATAGCTGTTAATGCTGCAAATAATCCACATAATGTTAACGTTCTTGCATTAAATTGCTTAGTATTTTCCATATTTTTTTGCCTCCTTTAGTTTAAAAATAAGTTAACATACAAAAAAATATAAGTCAACTTAATTTTTCATTTAAGTTGACTTATATTTTTGATTCATAAATTCTTTTGGCGAAAGTCCTACCCATTTTTTAAATACTGTACAAAAACTCTTATACTCAGAAAAACCTACCTTTTCAGCAACTTCATAAATCTTATATTCATGACTTAAAAGTAACTCTGTTGCTTTTTGAATACGATAGCCATTTAAAATTTCTCCAAAGGTATGACCTGTTACTTGTTTAAACTTTCTACTCAAATAGCTACTACTAATTCCCATTTCATCTGCTATCAATTCAATACTTAAATGTCCGGTATATTCTTGCGCAATCATTTCTAATACTTTCTCAACTTGAGGTTGGGTCCCCTTTGCCTGCTCTAATAAAATGACTGGGTTATAGAGTCTCTCTTGTTCTTTCGCTAATTGTTTAATATCTTGAATTTGACCCTTTTCTTCAATTTTTTGTCTCAGACGTGTTAATGCACTTTTTAGATTCTCCTCATCTACAGGTTTTAAAAGATAGTCAAAAACTTGTAACTTAATTGCTTGTTTCGCATATTCAAATTCCTCGTAACTAGTAAGTAAAATACTTTCAAAATCATGTATCTTCTTCCCTTTTCTAATCATCTCTATCCCATCCATTACAGGCATACGAATATCTGTAATTACAACATCTGGAAGATATTCTTCAATAAGTTCTAGCCCTTCTTGCCCATCACTTGCTTCTCCTACTATTGAGCATCCCATCTCTAGCCAATCTATTGTGCTTATAAGCCCTTTACGAATAATCCACTCATCTTCTACAATTATTATTTTTAGCATCTTTGTTCCCCCTACTACCTTGCTGCAGTCTCCTTAAATCTTATGAGTTCAAAAGTGGTAGTGTAATTTTAATAACTGTCCCTTCATCAAGTTGACTAATAATACTTAATCCATATTGCTCTCCATACATCAATTGTATACGTCTATGCACATTATATAATCCTATATGTTGATTGCCCTTCGTATGTAAAATTTCATTAATACTTGCTACCTTCCCAGCACTCATTCCCTTTCCATCATCATAGACCACAATAACTAGTTGTTCCTCTACTGCACGTATGGAAATCTTAATGGTAAGCTTCTTTTGGTTATTAAAGCCATATTTAATTGCATTTTCAATGAGTGGTTGTATAGTTAGTTTGGGTACTTTATAAATCTCTGCTTGATCATAGACATCTATAGAATATGCAAAACGTTCATGAAATCTAAATTGTTGAATTTCTAAGTAACTTCTTGTATAACCAAGATCCTCTTCAATAGTTACCTCCGAAAGGCCTCCATTAATGCTATAACGCAAAATAGATGATAGATTCAAAATGATTTTATAAGCAGTCTCTTGATCTAGTTTCATGGTATACCTTAACATTTCTAACGTATTAAATATGAAGTGAGGATTAAACTGACTTTCTAATTGTTTAATTTCTGATTGAATACTGTGACATGCCTTTTCTTTATTCAGTTCGATTAAAGCTTTAATGTCCTCTAACATTTGGTTATAAGCAGTTGCAATAAATTCAAATTCATCTTGTGTTTTTATGTCTAAATAAGTTTCTAAGTTACCCCTTTGGACTTCCTCAATTCCTTTTACAATCTTATCAATTACCTTTGTTTTATCATTAGCCACCTTCTTTGCCGCAAAAGATAGAGCACCTAATAATACAATAATCATAATAAGTAAGAACAAAAAGCCCATTCTTAATAAATCATCTAAGAAACCTATAAATGAAATCGTATAAACATATAAATTTTCTTGAAAAAGTGTAGATCTTGATATATAGACATCATTATCTATTAGTTTTAAATATCCCGTTTCATCTGCTAAGTCATTCCTGACTTTGCCGTTTTCATTTTTAAAGCTCTCATTGGTCGTAAGAATAATATTTTTATGCCTGTCTGTAATCATGATATTATACTGACTATTTTTCCCTACCATATTCTTTAGGCTATCTTCCTTAATGTCAAATACAATAAAGCCTACAATTTCTTCGCCTTGGGTAATCGCCTTACCTATAGAAAGAATCGTAAACTTATCATGTCCTAAGTAAGTTCTATTTGGCATAGTCCATGCTGTATCAGGCTCCAGTCTCATCTTCTTAAAAATCCCCCAATTATAAGTCTGTGTACTATATTCAGGAATTAACGTTGTATTACTCATAAGAATTTTATAGTCTGTATCAAAAATATAAAAGTTACATTGTAACTCTCTTTGGCGCATGAACGTATAAATATCTTCATACCATTTCTTCTCGTCTAAATGACTTATCTCTTTACTTAAAAGGTCTGCCAACTTCTCTGCCTTTATCTCATAAAAGTTTAATTCACTTTCTAGTTGACTTGCTAATACTTGTGTATTTTGCTCATTTCTTTTGGTTTGAGCAATATAACTCATACTATATAAAAAGATATAGCACCCTACACATAATAAAAGGGTTGGAATCAATGCATAAACAAAGAAAGACCTTCTTATCTGTTCACTAAAACGCATTCATCCCACCCCTTATTAACTTATTCACATTTTAAATACTGTCATTCTACTTTTTGCTAACGAGTTATGCACATACTTCACATTATTTTGTTAATTATTTGTTATTTTCTATTAAATTTTAACATATTTTCTTTTTATCCACAATCCTTAAAGACTAACCTCTTTACTTCCAGATAACTTAAAGAATATGAGTAAAGAAATAACTGTCGTTAAAGTTAGAATTGTAGATAACGCTGCTGCTGTTCCATAACTGGCCCTTATAACTTCCGTATAAATTGCAACAGACATAGTCCTTGTAGAACCCGTATATAAAATAACAGAAGAACTTAACTCATTAATAACTGTAATCCAACTTAAAATGGCACCAGATAATACCCCTGGTAGCATCATCATCGCTGTGATTTTGAAAAAAGTCTTGACTGGTGAGGAACCTAAACTAATAGAAGCCTCCTCCATACTTGGACTAATCTGATAAAGAATAGCCGATGAAGACCTTAATGTGTAGGGCAAACGTCTAATGACAAAAGCCACAATCATAATCATAGCTGTTCCACTTAGTAAAAGGGGCTTGCTGTTAAATGCAAGCAATAATGTAATACCTATAACAGAACCCGGAATAATATAAGGGAACATGGTAACTGTATCAATAAATCCTGTAAAAATATTACGTCTTCTTGTTGAAAGATAAGCTATAAACATCCCTAATAATATAATAATCACAATTGCTACTAGCCCAAATAGATAAGTATGAGTAATACTATCACCAAGCTTATTGAAAACTTTAATATAGCTATCATAGGAGAACTCTTTTACAAACATAGAACCCTTAGTCTTTAAGAAAGACGTGTAGATCACTGTAAGCTGAGGAATAATAGATAAGAATACAACAAAATAGATAAACAAATGCATAAGAACATTTTTATAACCTTTTAATGCTTTAGGTTGAATAGGTCTTAAAGAACTCATGACAAAAGATTTCTTATTTACAATATACTTCTGCCCTAAGAAAAGAACGGCAGTAATCAAAACCATGATTGTTGCCATTGCTGCTGCAAAGTTACCATCCCCCCCCATCTCACCTACAAACTCGGAATAGATAAGAACAGGCATAACATTGTATCCTTCTCCAATAAGCATTGGCGTACCAAAGTCTGCTAATGCATTCATAAAAACTAATAGTGCGCCTGATAAAAGGGTAGGTAATATAAGAGGCATAATAATGGTTACCACTTTTTTCACTGAACTACATCCTAAACTTTCTGCTGCTTCACTTAAAGACACATCTATTTTCTTTAAAGCACCGGAGACATAAAGATAAATAAAAGAATATAACTTTAAAGTAAAGACAAGTACAATCCCATTAAAACCATAAATAGTTGGTATTTGTATATTGAAAACTTGGTTAAAGAATTGTGTAATCACACCACTACGTCCACATAAAATAACCCAAGAATAGGCGCCAATAAACGGTGGTGATAGCATAGAAATAATAATCAATATTTCCATCAAACCTTTTAACTTTACTTTATAAGAAGTCATAAAATATGCCATTGGTACACCTATGAGTACTGCACACACAGTAGCACAGGTCGTTACTGCAAAACTATTAAATAACCCTTGATAATAATATTTCTTAGTGAAAAACCGACTAAAGTTCGCTAGACTACAAGCTCCCGTTGCTGGATCTTTAAAGCTACTTATAAGCAATGAAAATAATGGATAAATTAGAAAAAGGGCAAAGAGCAGAAAGATGATAATGGTAATCACTGACCAAAAATCCCATTTTATTTTTAAGCGTTTCACCTTTGTTTCATTCATATCTTCTCACATCCTTAATGAGACTCTTCTCACCATCTGCTGTAAACACATTCATCTTTTTGGCATTCGGTACCAGATGTACCTTCTCCCCTACATCATAGATACATGTTGCATGCCCAATATCTTGTGAAACTTCTACTGGTGGTAAATTAGGTACAATCATCTTCTCCTCAACTTCTACTTGATACGTGTTATATTTCCCGAGAAAAGTACTTGTATGAATCGTTGCACTTAATCCATCTTCTGCAAATTTAAATTCTTCTGGTCTTACTGCAATACATACTTCTTGCCCATTTTCAACTGTCTCTAACAAATTATCCATTTCAACTTCATAGCCATCATTAAAGACTACAAAGGTATGCCCTTCAAAGCACTTGATATGTCCTTTAAATAAATTGGAAGAACCTATAAAAGTTGCTACAAATTGATTATAAGGTCTTGTATAGAGTGTATGAGATCTATCAATTTGTTGGATAACCCCATCCTTCATAACCGCAATACGATCTGAAATAGAAAGTGCCTCTTCTTGATCATGAGTAACATAAACCGTTGTAATCCCTACTTCTTTTTGAATTTCTCTTATAGCTGAACGCATTTCAATACGTAATTTGGCATCTAAGTTAGAAAGAGGTTCATCCATCAGAAGTACACTGGGATGGATCACTATTGCACGTGCAAGTGCAACTCGTTGCTGTTGCCCACCTGATAATCTTTCTGGTAAACGTTCTTGATAATCACGAATCTTAACAACATCTAAAATATGATCAACTTTTTCTTTGATTTCTGCTTTATTAAGTTTACGTAATTTCAAGCCATACTCTACATTTTCTCTAACTGTCATATGTGGGAAGATGGCATAGTTTTGAAATACCATTCCAATATTACGCTTATGCGCTGCAACATCATTAATACGTTTTTTGTCAAAATAAATGGAACCATCTTCTATGGAATTAAATCCTGCTATCATACGTAATAGAGTGGTCTTACCACATCCGGAAGGTCCAAGTAATGTAAAGAATTCTCCGTTTTTTACTTCTACTGATAAATCTGGAATAATAGTCGTTTCCCCAAACTTTTTAACTACATTTTGAATTGTAATAGCAACACTCATGGAATCCCCTCTTTTCTACGTTAAAAAGGGCTATCGCAAAAGCCGCCCTGCTCATCTTGGGAGAAGGCATTTTTACGATGGCCCCTTTGCCTAAACATTATTTTGTATAGATTTCTTTGAAACGATCAAGCCATACTTGTTTATTAGAGTTAACTACATTAATATCATCTTCAATGACCTTAATATTTTCATAAGGTTCAAGACCTTTTCCACCTGTAATATCACTACGTACAGAACGTCTATTAAGTTCTTCAGTAATCATTGTTTGAGCATCTTTGCTTGTTGCAAAATCTACGAATGCTTTGGCATTGTCCATATTCTTGCAGTTTTTGATAATATAGATTCCATCTGGTTTAACAATGGTTCCTTCTTCCATGTAAACCACTTTTACAGGGGCACCTGAATTGACATATTTCGCAGCACCTTCCTCAAATGTAAGCCCTACTGGGTATTCACCATCTGCTACACCTTTATAAACAGCTGATGAGCCTGAAAGTAACGTATTATTTGTATTCTCCATGAATTTTTCTACATAGTCCCAACCTTGTTCTGGGTCACCATTTCCCATTGCATAAAGCATATTTACTAGGTGCTCAAAAGATGAGGAAGATTTAGCTGGATCAGCCATTGCAATTTTGCCTTTAAGTGCTGGATTTAGTAAGTCTTCATAACCATTAACCTCAATATCCCCGATAATATTTGTATTAATCATAATAACACTCGGTACAGCAGTAAAGCGTGTCATATTACCTTCTACATTCTTATAAGCATCTAAAATAGCTTCTTCATTAACAGAGGTATAAGGTTCAAAATAATCCTTAATAGGTTCTACTGTTGTGATTGTTCCTCCCCAAAGAATATCACCTAGTGGATTGTCTTTTTCAGACTCTACACGTTTCATAAGCTCTCCAGTCCCAGCAGCGATTACTTCTACAGATACACCTGTTTCGGCTTCAAATTCAGCTACAAGTGGATCAATAAATTCAAGTGGATGAGGGCAGTATACAACCAAATCTCCTCCCTTTGCTTCTGCCCCACCAGAAGCTTTAGCACAACCACCTAAAGATAATGCCATTGTAAGAGCCATCAAACCTGCTACTAATTTCTTCATATAAAATCCCCGTTCATTCTTAACGCTTACTTATACTTATATCCTATCATTTTTATCATTTTTTTCTATCCTTATATCTTTTTATTTATACCCAATACTGAACATTTGAATAATATTTACTACGCTATCAAAATAAAGTATAATTTAAAACAGTATCTTTACCCTCATTATTAATATCTTAGCAAGAAGGACATGAACCTTACTTATTTAACTACATCAAGGAGGCCTCAAGATGAATACCAAAAAACGTATACCTATTCAAAGAGCAATTTTACAGATTTCTCTCATCTCAATTATCGTTACCAGCTTAATTTTATCTGGAATGTTTATCTCTTACACCATTAAATCTAGCCAAGCCATATTAGATATTAATATGGATAGTTTTAATACTAGTGTTTTAGAACAGATTAATGATCCTATTGAACAGGCTACACAAATTTTACAAAATATAAAAAATATACCTATTATTAAATCCTGGGATGGTTCTGATGAAGAATGCGAAAATTTAATGAACTTTTTCAACGAAATCCTAGCTCAATCCCCTTTATTTACCCATATCTATGTAGGCTTTGAATCTAAGCAAATGGTTGCCACAGGCTCTGTACCACCAGGCTATGACCCAACCATTCGACCTTGGTATCAAGAAGCTCAAAATACTAATCGTTTAACTGTTAGTAAACCTGAAATAGATGTCGCTACAAATCATCTTGTAGCCTCTATTAGCACGCCTGTTACAACTCTAGATAGTAACTTTAATGGTGTCATTGGTGTAGATGTTGATCTCTATACACTTGATAACATTATTAAACAGCAACTAGATAACCTTCTTTTTAAAGAAAGTAAAGTATTTGCATATACGAATGATTTTATGATTGTCGCTTCTTCTGAGAAAGATGTTATAGGAACAAATCTAAATGATTTAATTCCTAACTTTTCACCTGAACTGACTGAAATTGAAATAGATGGAACAACTTATTTAGCAACTACTGCTCAAGATAAAGTGGGCTATCAACTTATTACACTTTCTCCTAAAAAGTTAGTTTATGGCTTTGTCTTTAGAGAAATGTTCATTGTTTCTATCGTTGTACTGTTCATTCTTATCATTGTTTCTTTACTCATTACATTCTTTACAAGGAAGTTAGCTAAGCCTATTGAAGCAATGACTACTGTTATGAATGCAGCTAGAGAAAAAGACTTAACAAAACGTGTAGATACCAATACTATTCCTATTCAAGAGTTATTCCTTGTATCTGAAAGTATGAATCAACTAATGGACAGTATGACTAGCCTTATTAATACACTTAGCCATTCTTCCCAAACGCTAGCCTCTGATACCCATTTTACTCAGACAGCTATTAGAGAAAACTGTATGACCTGTGAAGAAATTGCTTCAGCTGTTACTCATATTGCTGAAGGTGCAACAGCTCAGACAATGGCTACTCAAGAAAGTATTGCTATTTCTCAAGAACTACATAGTTGTATTCAATACAGTGTTGAACAAACAACACAGATGTTACGCTGTTCTTCCTTAGTAACTGAAGCTATTGGCGATGGTGTCAATCATGTAAGTTTACTAGAAAAGGCTTTTGAAAATAATAAAGTTACCTTAGCATCTCTTCAGACACAAAGTGTAACGATTGATAATAACTCTAATAAAATCCAAAATATTGTAGGTACTATCCAACAAATTGCTGCTCAAACCAATCTTCTAGCCCTAAATGCTTCTATAGAGGCCGCACGTGCTGGTGAGTCTGGACGTGGATTTGCAGTAGTTGCAGAAGAAGTACGTAAACTAGCAGAAACTTCTTCTCATTTTGCTTCTGAAATTGAAATGATTGTTTCTGAGAACATTAAAAATGTTAAGCTTCTTAATCATCATGTTGAATCTTTCCTTACTTCACAGCATACCATGCAAGAATATGGTCTAAATACAAGTAAAAGCTTTGATAATATCCAGCATAGCATTGAAGATATGGACAAAATCATCCATGATATTGCACAACAAATTCACGTTATTGATCAAGGTAAGACGACTTTAGTAGAAAAAATCGAACACGTGGCTAATGTTGCTACAAATGCAGCAAGTGCTACTGAAGAAGTCAGTGCTTCTACTGAGGAACAAGTATCTGCCCTAGAAAATATTATTAAAGGCACCACACATATTGTTGAACTTGCAAATGATTTTAAAACTATTACAGAGGAATATCGTATCTAAATAAATTAAAAGGGATGTATTGAAATGACTAAGTCATTTCAATACATCCCTTTTCTTATAAACAAATATTAATATATATACCTAACTTTACTACATTATTATCTCACAATAATATAAGCCATATATGCTACATAAGTTGCTACAAGGATTCCACCTTCAACACGGTTAATACGTTTACTCATAGCAAAGAAGTAAGTTATAACTGTAATAACAATCATAATAAACATATCTGTAAAGATTGCACCACTTAACTCAATTGGATTAATCGTTGCAGATACCCCTAAAATAAGGAATACGTTGAATATACAAGAACCAATAACGTTACCTAATGCGATATCACTTTCACCTTTTCTTGCCGCTACAATAGATGTAACAAGTTCAGGTAATGATGTTCCTACTGCAATAATTGTAAGACCTACTAATGTTTCACTCATTCCCCATGCAAGAGCAATATTAGTTGCACTGTCTACAACAATATCTCCACCAACAACAATCCCTGCAATACCACCTAATGAAAATACAATCCCTTTCCAAAGAGGCATGCCTTCTATTTCCTCTTCCTCTTCACCATTTGCTCTAGCTTGAAGAGCAACTTCAATTAAATAGTACATAAAAATGCCAAAGAAGATGAGTAACATGATTCCATCTGTACGAGATAAAATATTAGCTGATCCACTTCCTAATACTGTATCTATTGCCATAATGAATAATGCTATTCCAGCAAGAATTGTAAATGGGAATTCTTTAACTAAAATAGACTTTTTAACAACTAAAGGACAAATCATAGCTGATACCCCAACTACCATTAAAACGTTAAAGATGTTTGATCCAACTACGTTCCCAACAGCAATACCGTTTTGTCCTTTCATAGCTGATGTAATACTTACTGCAAGCTCTGGAGCACTTGTTCCAAAAGCTACAATTGTTAAACCGATAATAAGTGCAGGTACTTTTAATGTTTTAGCAATAGAAGATGCACCATCTACGAAGAAATCAGCACCTTTAATTAAAAGTACAAAACCAATTAATAATAAAATATAATCCATCGCCTTATCCCTCCTGTTTCCTTTTTAAGTCAAGTAGCATAAAAAAACCTTCAGAATAATAGGTAGCACAAAGCTAGCTTATTATTCTGAAGGTCTTGCATCAAGATCGTTCTTGTTAATTAACCGAGTACCAACTTGGTACTGTCATGACGACTAATTATCACTATAAATAGTGTAGCTACTCCCCTTCAAGGTGTATAAAGTTGTCTACACGTTATTATAGCATATTTTCTTGGTTTCGCAATATTAATCCTTTCGGATTATTGAATCTCGGCACCAATTGCTGTTGCAATATCTTCTAACATAAGTTGTGTAGAAGTAAATCCACCACCTGATAAATACCATGGCTCAGGACTTAAATATACGATTTGTCCTTTTTCATAAGCTTGTGTCTTTTTCACAAGTTCATTTTCAATAATTTCTTTAGCAGGTGTTGCATCACCCATAATTGCTCCTCGATCAAGTACAAATAAGAATTCTGGGTTTTTCTCTAAAATATATTCAAATGAAATCGTTTGTCCATGTGTTGCATCTTCTAATGTTGTATCAACATTGCCAAATCCTAAATCATTAATGAATGAAAAACGTGAATTGTTTCCATATGCATTAACTGATCCATCATTTACAAGTGTAATAAGAGCATTTGCATCTTCTGCTTTTACCTTTTCAGCTACAATAGCCATTTTTTCTTCTATAGCTTGTAATCTTGTTTCAACTTCTTTTTCTACTCCAAAAAGTTCACCAATAAGTGTCATGTTATCTCTAAATGAATTAATGTACTGTGTATTGTCTATTGCCATAGAAATAGTAGGTGCAATCTCACTTAATTTTTCATATAAACTTGCTTGTCTACCACCAATGATAATAAGGTCTGGTTGTACACCATAGATTTTTTCCATATCTGGTTCTTTTACTGAACCTACATTTACAATATCTTCTGTGTTAAAACCTTCAAGATATGATGTTAAACTATCTGTTGGAACTGCTGCAACAACTTCTTCTAATCCAAGTTCTTGAAGTGCATCTAAAATACCAAGTTCAAATACAACAACTTTTTTAGGATTTTTAGCTACAGGAGTTTCTCCTAAAGTATGTGTTACTGTTAAAATTTCAGTTGCATCTCCTGCTCCTTCTACTGAGGCTGTACCTCCCATACCTTTTAATGCTACAAATCCTGCTATTATAAGGAGAATAATACCTCCTACAATTATCCCTACTTTTTTATTCATTCTAAATCCCTCTTTTCTTTCTTTTTATTAATAATACACACAAATGTTTTGTCCATTCAGACTATGAATGTCAAAATTCATCTCATAAATTTCTTCTAAAACTTGTTTTTTGATAATTTCTTCTGTTTTACCTGCTGCTGCTACACGACCTTTTTTAAAAGCAACAATATAATCAGAATAGCAAGAAGCAAAGTTTATATCATGCATAACGATAATCACTGTCTTACCTAACTCATGGGCTAACTTTCTAATGACTTGCATCATTTTTACCGAATGGTGCATATCCAGATTATTAAGAGGTTCGTCTAATAAAACATATTCTGTATCTTGGGCAATAACCATTGCAATATAAGCACGTTGTCTTTGGCCCCCACTTAATTCATCTAAATATTTATGTTCTATATCTGTAAGCTCCATATAATGAATTGCCTCATCTATTTGCTTCTCATCTTCTGGTGTCAAACGACCTGCAGAATGTGGGAATCTCCCAAAGCTTACGAGTTCTCGAATAGTGAGCTTAAGGTGATGATGATTAGATTGCTTAAGTATCGCTAACTTTTTCGCTAAGTCGTTGCTCTTATAGGCTTCTAGTGATTGCCCATCTAACATAACTTCACCATTATCTCTAGCAATGAGTCTTGTAATCATTCCAAGTACTGTACTTTTACCTGCTCCGTTAGGGCCAATAAAGGATGTTACTTGACCTTTTGGAATAGTTACAGAGACATCTCCTACTACTGTTTGTTTGCCGTATTTTTTTATGAGGTTTAATATTTTCATGTTTGTTTGCTCTCCTTCAATAAAAGGTAGATAAAGTACAGACCACCTATTAAATTCACAACTACACTTAAAGTTGTTGTAAAGCCTAATACTTGTTCAACAATCAACTGCCCATAAAGTAAGGTAATACCGCCAAGCATCATTGAACCTAGTATTAAATAACTATGTTTATATGTCTTTAAAATTTGTCTTGCCACATTTACAACTAATAGCCCAAGGAAAGTAATCGGCCCAATTAAAGCGGTTGAAATGGAGATAAGGATAGTAACAACCACTATTAATTTTTTTACAATCCTATCATAATCAACCCCTAAGTTAATTGCATGGTCTCTTCCTAATGTCATAACATCTAAGTATTTTAAGTCATCCCATACAAACGGAATGAGTAAAAGCATAATAATAATTGCTATAGTAAGAATAGATGTATGTATGTTATTAAAACTGGCAAATAAATTATTTTGCAAAGCTAAAAATTCATTTGGATCAATTACACGTTGCATAAAGGATGATAGGCTTCCAAACAAAGTTCCAAAGATCATCCCCACAAGAAGTAAGAACATGAGATCGCCTTTACCTCTTTCAAAAAGCACTTTATATAGTGCAACTGAAGCAAAGATCATAACAGTTAAAGCAATCATAAAATTATATTGTTTGTTAACAATAAGTGGGCTAGTTGAACCTAGTACAAAAACGATAAAGGTTTGAACTAATACATAAAGAGAGTCTAACCCTAGTATACTTGGTGTTAAAATATGGTTATTACTAATGGTTTGAAACACTACTGTTGCACCACCTATACAAAAGGCACTAAGTAACATTGCAAATACTTTAGGAATACGATTTTTCATGGCATAGTCAAAATATGACCATTCCACTCCCACAAAGAGGAATAATACAATGCCAACGATGAGTAACCCTGTGAGCCAACCTATTTTACGTTTAGCTTGCATAGTTTTTCCTCCTTAAAATTAAATATAAAAAGATAACGCTTCCCACTACACCTACTGTAAGTCCTATTGAAATCTCATAAGGATAAATCACAATACGCCCTACTATATCACAAGCAAGTAAAAATACTGCCCCAATTAATGCTGTATCAATAAGCGTTCCTTTTATACGATCACCTTTATAAAGTGAAACAATATTAGGAACAATAAGTCCTATAAAAGGAATACTTCCAACCGTAATAACAACACTTGCTGTTACCAGTGCTACAACACCTAATCCCATATATAAAATACGGTTATAGTTCACCCCTAAGTTGGTTGCAAAGTCTTCACCCATACCAGCAATATTAAAATGATTTGCATAGATGAATGCAATCATTACAAGTGGTATACAAAGATAAAGCATCTCATAGTTTCCTTTTAAAATCATAGAAAAATCACCTTGCATCCAAGCGCTTACATTTTGCATAATGTCATACTTATAAGCAATAAAAGTGGTAATAGATCCAATAATGTTCCCAAACATAATCCCTACTAATGGAACAAATACTACATTTTTGAAGGTTATTTTACGAATAATAACCATAAATGTTACTGTACCAACAAGTGAAAAAATAAATGCCATCCCTGTTTTAAAAGCTATTGTTGCACCTGGTATCATAACCATTGCAATAACTATTCCTAACTGTGCAGCATCTATTGTCGCACCAGTTGTAGGTGATACAAATTTGTTGCGACTTAATTGTTGCATGATAAGTCCACTAATACTCATTCCCACTCCTGCCATAATCAAACTCACAAGACGTGGCAAACGACTAATAATGAATACATCTGTGTTTAAACTGGTAGCACCAATCAAAAGTGATGCTAAAGATAATGTAATCATAAGTATAATTAATAGAAAACGTTTCATTATTTTGTTCCGTCTCTTTCGATATTGATAATTCTTTTCACTTAGTGAGTATACACTTAGTTGATAACTATTGTCAATAAATTTTTAAGAATAATTATCATTTACAGCTTTGCTTGCAATTTTTTTCTTGTTTTTGTATTCTAAAATCAAAAGTTTTACTTAAAATTAAAGCCTAAATTTGAGGTGAATGATGAAACATTATTTAATTGGAGATGTGGCAAAGCTCCTACCTATAAGTAAAGATACACTACGCTATTATGATAAATTAGGGCTTGTGAGTCCAAAAAAGTCTACACAAAATAATTATCGTTACTATACAAAGGAAGACCTTCTTACACTGACTTATGTTCTCGTTTTAAAGGATCTAGAATTACCATTAGAAGAAATCAAATTACTCATATGTAATAATTCTCTAGAAAGTTTCAAGCAGCTTCTAGAACGACAAGAACAAATTATAGACTTACGTCTTGCAAAGTTACAACATCTAAAATCTAAGCTACACTATTTCAAAGAAGATATTGAAAAGGTACCTCAGCATTTTAGAAAAATCGATTGTATTATGAGCCCTTCTTTTGTTTATAAGACCCTATCTTCAGAGTTTGACCCTAATTACTCGAATATTATGACTGAAATGGAAGAGGCCCCTTATATTAAGGCCCCTGTATTTTCTGCTCTTATTTCAAAAGATACCTTTTCTACTAACAATCAATTTGACTTATTAGTTGTAAGCGGTCTTGCTGATGAACAAAGATTTTCTCACTATCCTAAAAACTATAGTTATCTCAAGCCCACTTTATGTCTTCGTACAATTTTAACTATTGGTGAAACCATTTTAGAAGAAGATTTTGAACTTATTCGTAACTATTTAGAAAAGCATGAACTGACTCTAAACGGTGATATTCTTGCTCGTTGTATTGCCTTTGAGCATCATGATGAATTACCTGTTGAATACTATGAACTTTTCATTCCCATTAAAAATTAGCAAAAAAACCTTGACCTTAGACTTACTCCAAGGTTTATTCTATTAAGATGAGCAAAATTTTTTAAAAGGGGGTTATCAGATGGATCATACTTTAGAACTTGGAACCGAACGCATCGGGAAACTCTTCTTGAAATATTCAATTCCTAGTATTATTGCTATGCTTTTCTTCTCTATATACATAGTGATGGATGGCATTTTCGTAGGGCAAGCAGTAGGGCCTAGTGCCTTAGCTGCTATTAATATAGCTATGCCATTTTTCAGTGTAGCCATGGCTATTAGTATTATGGTTTCTGCTGGTGCAAATACTATTGTTGCTATTGAACTGGGTCAAGGGCATGCAGATAAAGCTTGCAAAACTTTTAGTTTAGCTTTTTATACATTAATGGCTTTATCTATTACCGTTTCACTCATTACAATTATTTTCTTAGAACCTATTTGCCGTGCCTTAGGTGCAACAGATGAACTTATGCCTATGGTTAAAGAATACCTGGTTATTCTTTGTATCTTTGTTCCTGTATTTACAGGTGGTGGCTTACTTGCAAACGGTATTCGTAATATGGGTAAACCTAATTATTCTATGTTTTGTAATGTTATTGGTTCTGTCTTAAATATTGTATTTGACTATGTATTTGTTATGGTACTTGGCATGGGAGTCTTTGGTGCTGCATTTGCATCAGGACTGGCTTTTATGGTTTCATTCCTACTTGCTTTCTTCCCATATTTCAAGAAATCTAACATTCTTCATTTCACTAAATGTACAATAGATATTAAGAAAATTGGACGTTTCTTCTATAATGGTTCTTCCGAGGCATTAACAGAAGTTGCCGTTGCTTTTTCAACTTATATTTTCAATATTGTACTTTTAAAACAAATAGGTGAAGTAGGTGTCTCTGCTTTTTCTATTATCACTTATGTAACATCATTAGTTGTTGCACTTCTTCTAGGAATTGCAACAGGTATTGCACCGATTACAGGCTATAACTATGGTGCTAACAATAGTGAGCGAATTATTGCACTGAATCGTTTAGCCTTTAAGGTTATGCTCGTTATTGGAATTATTTGTACAGGTGGACTCTTCTTATTTGGAAAACCACTTATTTTACTCTTTGCACCAAATGATCCTGAGCTTATTGAGATGACCGTATGGGCTACTAAACTTTATGGTTTAGCCTTCCTCATCAACGGTATTAACATTTTAGGTTCTGCATACTTTACTGCACTAGAAGATGCCAAAACATCCGCTCTTATCTCTTTCCTTAGAGGAATGGCTTTCATTATCGTAGGTATTGTCTTCCTTCCTTCTATACTAGGAGAAGCAGGTATTTGGCTTACAGTATTCTTTAGTGAAGCAGTTACTTTAGTCTACACCTTATACCTCTTTAGACGATCATTTAAACAACTTCAAACTGAAGAATCTTAAATCACTTGATTCACATAAAAACTAGGGATATTGCCTAATGCAATATCCCTAGTTTTTTATTCTATCTATGCCTTTTCACCAAAATCTAAATTTAAATTTGACTATCATCTAAATTTATTTTATACTCATCACATAATATTAGATATCCATCTAAAGTAGTATTTTTATGAACATCAATAATTCTTACAAAGCATTAAAAGGTGAAAAGGAATATTGGAAACTTTTCATCGCACATAATATTAGCCGTTTCGGAGATTCTGTAGATGCCATTGCATTTAGCTGGATGGCCTATGAAATTACAGGTTCTGCTAGCTGGTTAGCTATTATCATGGGGATTAATGCTATCCCTACTATTCTTTTTCAGCCACTCGCTGGTGCACTTGTTGAACGCATCAACAAAAAAATGCTTATGGTTCTTACAGACTTTGGTTGTGGTTTACTCGTTCTTCTCATTGCTATGCTCTTCTTATTTGGAGAACTCTCCCCTTGGACCCTTGCCCTATGTACTTTCTTAATGTCAACTTTAGAAGCCTTTGGCTTACCTGCAAGTATGGCAATCTACCCTAAAATTATTTCTAAAGAGAAGTACACCGTTGCCACTTCTTTGAATCAGTCGGCATCCCAAGTCTCTCAAATTATTGGTATGGCGTTAGCTGGTGTCATCATTGGCTTTTGGGGAACTAGCGGTGCTCTCGTTGTAGATGCTATTACCTTCTTCTTATCAGGTCTTATTCTTTGCTTCTTAAAAACGAAAAACGATGTAGATACTTCTAATAAAAGTACAATTAACTTTTCAAGCTATAAGAAAGACTTCCAAGAAGGGCTTACATATTTTAAAGGTCATAAGCTTATCCTCATTATCTGCGCTATTGGGAGCTTTATGAATGTTGTTATCTTCCCCATTGGATCTTTACAAGCTGCCTATATCAATGAAAGTCTACAACTAGATGCTATTGCTCTCTCAGTAGCAAGTATTTCTTTAACCGTTGGTATGACAGTGTGCTCTTATTTGTATCCTTTTATTAGTAATAAAGTTAAACGTTATAAGCTTTTTCTTGTCTCTTGGTTTATTATGATGATTTTATTTGTTGGACTTTTTATTAATGGACCACATCTTCCACTTTGGCTTATTTGGGGACTCTTAATCCTTCTTCTTTTCCTCGTTGGATGTTGCTGCTCTCTTATTAGCTTAGCGGTTAATGTATCTTTTATAGAACATGTTGAAGAAAACTATTTAGCACGTATTGGCTCTTTATTTAACAGTATGGTTATGCTAGCAACGCCTATTGGGTCATTCATTTTTGCAGGCATGGCAAAAGTGATGCATGTTAATCAAATCTTTCTATTTACTGGATTATTTGGTATGATACTCTTTATTATAATGTGTTTAAACAAAACTATAAGAGAATTATAAGAGGTGACATCATTGAACTATACCTTACACGAAACACTAAGTCCTATTTTAGAAGCTTACTTTGCACTTAACATAGTAGCAAATGGATCTAATCCTAAAGAAAAAGAAGCGCCACTTCTAAAAAATAATCCAGAGTTAAAAGCAGAATTTGATTCTATGATAGCATTGCCTTGTAAATTATATGACCTTGTAAAAGAACACTGCCCTTGTACCAAAGAACGTCTTTTCTTCTTTTTCAAACATTGGGAAGATCCTGGGCAATGTATTGCTAACCTTTTTCTCTATCCTTCATTAGATACTTCTTTTGAAGCTTTACAGATACATCTAAAGACATTATCGGATGATGAACGCTTTGAGTTTTTAAAACAAATTGTTTTACTTAGTACTTCTCTAGAAAATTTAAAAACTGATTTTAATGCCTTTACTTTAAAAACCGAAAGGGAACTGTTTCAATTTATAGAGCAATTAGGGCAACTTTCAGATTTAGAGAAATATCATATTACACTTGTTTATTATCAGTATGATACCTTGCTTACAGAATTGTACCAAGTGCTACAAGAAACCGCCCAACTTATTGCACCACTTCTAGAAGAAGCTAAGCCTCTCGTAAATACTTTTGTTACTGCTTTAGATGCAACACTTAAACAACAAGGTATAGACTATTTTAAAAATGCTTTGAATATTGCCTTACCACCTGATAGTAACATGATTATTTATCCTTCTCTTAGTGCCTATAATAGCCTTACCTTAGAAAACTTTCTAGGTGCTGGTACTTATGATCATCTTGTCTTTGGCATTCATATTAGTAGATTAATAGAAATGCGTAATGCTTATGTTAAGCAAGAAATGGATCTTACACCTTTTCTTAAAGCTATTGCCGACTCTAGTAAATTAGATATTTTACGCTACTTAAAAGAGGAACGTCTTTATGCAAGCCAGCTAGCTGAACGACTTGGCATTAGTAATGCAACCGTTTCTCATCATGTTTCAACATTACTCAGTTTAGAACTTATAAGCTGTGAAAAAGAACAAAATAAAGTCTACTTTATCTTAAATCAAACAAAGATTCATGATTATATTGATATTCTTAAACATCTTTTTGAGTAAACATGTCCTTTCCCTCGTACACTATAATGTGTATAATAGGATTTAGTAAAATTTTTGAATCTAGGAGCATACACAACTATGGAAAATACATTTCAGGCCTTAGGCGTATCTGAAGAACTTATCAACGGCCTTTCAAAACAAAATATTACATCACCTATGCCAATTCAATCTTTAGTGCTACCAGTGGCTAAAGAAGGTAAAGATTTAATTGCTCAAGCACATACTGGAAGTGGCAAAACACTTGCCTTCTTACTTCCTCTTTTTGAGAAAATTAATCCATCTTTAAGACAAACACAAGCACTTATCTTAGCCCCTACTCATGAACTTGTTATGCAAATTCAAGAGCAAATTAGACTTCTTAATGAAGGATCTAATGCTGGTATTACTAGCCTAACCATTATGGGTGGTATGAATATTGAAAAACAAATTGAAAAGCTTAAAAAGAATAAACCACATATTATTGTAGGTTCAACGGGTCGTATCTTAGACCTTATGAAAAAGAAAAAGATTACCGCTCATACGATCAAAACAATTGTTTTAGATGAAGCAGATAATCTTTTAGACAAAAACCAAAGTCATCCTATTAAAGACATTATTAAAGCAGTAATGAAAGATACTCAAATCATGCTCTTTTCTGCAACCATCAATCCTTTCACTCTAGCTAGTGCTAAAGAGTTTATGAAAGAGCCAGTTATGCTTAATGCGTGTACTGAAACGATTTTAAATCCAAACATTACTCATCTTTATACTGTAACTGAATTTCGTAAAAAGTTTGAAACACTACGTAAGATGATTAATATTCAAAACCCAACAAAGTCACTTGTATTCCTTAACAATAACCACGAAGTTGAAGTTGCTGTAGAAAAACTTAACTACCATGGCAAACTTGCTGGTGGCTTATATGGATCACAAACAAAAGAACAGCGTAAACAAACTTTAGACCAATTTAGAAGTGGTAAATTAGAAGTACTTGTTTCTTCTGACTTATCTGCTCGTGGTTTAGATATCCAAGATATCACACATGTATTTAGCATGGATTTACCACCAAGTGCTCATGACTATCTTCACCGTGCAGGTCGTTGTGCACGAGGACATAACAAGGGGACTTCTCTTTCGATTCTTACACCAAGAGATTTAGCAACGGTTAAAGAATATGAGAAAAAACTTGGTATTAAAATGGAAGAAGCTTAGAGCAATATAAAAAGGGCCATATCTATGGTCCTTTTTATATTGTATGTGGAAAGCTACAGTCTTCTACTCATTAAAGCATAAACCATCTCTCAAACCAAGCGGCTCTAAAAAACAAAATAAGCAAGTAGAATAACGATTTATAGCTCTCCACTTGCTTATACGACCTTGGTTATATATCTCCTGTCCCTATTACATTCCTGAGGAGTGTAATAGGGACAGGAGGCTACTTGGCTAAGTTGTAGGCAATAAAACTCCCTAATACAAAACATAGGGCCGCTGTAATCCAGCTGAAGATACCATTTACAACTACTCCAGATGTAATCCATATAGCAATAGATGATCCAATTACTAGCCCTATAATAGCCCAGTATACTAATGTCTCATATCGTTCTAAAAGGAATTCTATTATTTTAGCTATAAGAAAAATCCCAACAACTACACCTATTCCAAATGGAACAAGAGGCATTCCTGAGGCAATACAGGTTACCCAGTCTAAATGGATTAATCCTTTTATACAGTGGTTAATGGTTTCTATAATAGGTAAATAAAAACCCATAAGTGCTAAAATCATAGACCCACTTACTCCAGGTATAACCATTGTGGCTGCAGCTATAATACCAACTAAAAATAGCTCTATTCCTCCGCCTATGCTCATCGTTAAAATCTCTTGTGTTGCACTCTTTCCTTTCATTAAGCTCATACCTACTACAATGATAAACATGACTAAAAAAGCTAGTATATAATTTCCTTTTACTGGCTTGCCTTTAACTTTTTTATATAAGATAGGCAATGCACCTATAATAAGTCCAATAAAGAATAAATTCGTTTCTAAAGGATAGTATTTAAAAAGCCATTCTATACAAAAGGACAATCCTATTATCCCTACTACAGCCCCTATTCCATAAGGTAGTAAAGTTCTCATACTCTTTTTAGGTTGTTTGAAAAATTGTGTAATGGCTTGTATGATTTGGTCATAAATCCCCATGGATACTGCAAGTGTTCCACCACTTACCCCTGGAATAATATTGGCTACTCCAATTATGGTACCTTTTAATATTTGTTTAACAAATGCTCCACTCATTATTTCTCTCCTTCGCGAGTGTTATTTATATATGTTCTATAATTTACCATCTGATTCCTTATTGCTCAATAGATTGTCTAACTTCTTAACAGTTTCTTAGCAGTCCTAAGCTATTGTCTTTTTTATTTATTATTGTATAATTAATCATCATTAAGATAGGAGATGTTTTATGTTTAATTCAAAGCTTAAAGAAACTTTATACAATCTTTGTATAACTGCTACATTACTTCTTTCAGCCACTGGATTTTCTTTCTTTTTTCATCTAGTCACCCAAAATGTAGCTAATGTTACTATTTTATATATTCTTGCACTTGTTCTTATTGCACGTTTCACCACCCATTACTGGCCTGGTATTGTAGCCTCTTTAGTTGGTGTAGTATGTGTTAACTTCCTTTTCACATATCCTTATTACGAACTTAACTTTTCTTTAAAGGGGTATCCTTTAACCTTTATAGGTATGCTTACTATTGCACTCATTACAAGTACAACGACTTCACACATGAAAACTCAGTCACGTATTATTCATGAAAGAGAGAAACTTTTATTAGAAGCTGAAAAAGAAAAAATGCGTGCTAATTTATTAAGAGCTGTATCACATGACTTACGTACACCTCTTACAAGCATCATCGGTGCCAGTTCTACTTACCTAGAGCATGAATCACGCCTAAAACCTAATGAACAATTAGATCTTGTACAACATATTCATGAAGATGCACATTGGCTCTTAAATATGGTTGAAAACCTTCTATCTGTTACCCGTATACATAACAATTCTACAACGGTTACTAAGTCTCTAGAGCCTGTTGAAGAAGTTCTTTCTGAAGCTATTTTTCGTTTAAAGAAGCGGATTCCAGATGCATCTATTACAGTTAAAGTGCCTGATGAACTCTTGATGATTCCTATGGACGCTATGTTAATTGAACAAGTTCTTATCAACCTTTTAGAAAATGCCATTATTCATGCACATTCAACCCAACCTATAGAATGTACAGTTGATCATGATATGGACTCTGCTATTTTTCATGTTCGAGATTATGGCATAGGTATTAATAGTGAACATATTGACCATCTCTTTGATGGTACCTATTCATTAAACACATCTAGTCCTGATTCAAAAAAAGGATTTGGTATTGGATTATCCATCTGTCAAACAATCATTGTTGCACATAATGGTACGCTATGGGTAACACCTAATGCAATTGGCACTACCTTCTCTTTTAAACTTCCAAAGGAGGCCTAATCATGCCTAATAAATTATCTATTTTAGTTGTAGAGGATGAAAAGAATATCTGTGACTTTATTTGTACTACTTTGATAGCCCAAGAGTACAAAACCTTTAAGGCTTATTCAGGTTCTGAAGCTTTCGCACTTATTGCTTCTCATTGTCCTGACCTTATACTACTTGATCTTGGCTTACCAGACAGAGATGGCATGGAATTGATTCAATATGTACGTAGTTGGTCTCATATTCCTATTATTATTATTTCTGCACGTACACAAGAAAAAGATAAAGTAGATGCTCTAGATCTAGGAGCTGATGACTATATTACAAAACCCTTTGGTACTTCTGAACTCTTAGCACGTATCCGTACAGCCATTCGTCATAGTCATAAAACCATTTCCTCCTCTCATATGACTTCCCATCTTTTTAAAGCTGGTAGGCTGGAAATTGATTTTGATAAACGATTAGTGCTTATTGATCACCAAGACATTCACCTCACTCAAGTTGAGTATAAAATTGTATCACTACTTGCCGAAAACTCAGGCAAAGTCATAACTTACGATACCATTATGGCCCATATTTGGGGTCCCTATACCGATACAAACAATCGTATTTTACGTGTAAATATGGCCAATATTAGACGTAAAATGGAGCGTAATCCTGCCGAACCTGAATTCATCTTTACTGAAATTGGTGTAGGTTACAGAATGATTGAAGAAGATATTCATCCATAACCTCTTCCCCTTTCTTGCTAAGATTCTGCTAAGAAAGGGGCTTTATTATTGTATAGCCTTATAAGTAATGCTATCCTAATCTTGTCAAATTTATATCATAATACATTTTTATAAAAGGAGATATTCTATGGAACCCTCAAATTTATTTGTATGCCTTATGGGGATGGGAACTGTATTCGCTTGCTTAATTTGTATTATTCTACTTTGTATGCTGATGAGCTTCTTATGTCAAAAAGTTCAGCCCACCCATACCCCTCCCGCCCCTACTTCATCTACTCCATCAGCTTCTTCGTCTATTCCCAATCATCAAGAGTTTGTTGCTGCTGTCTCTTGTGCTATTGCTGAGGATTTAGGCGAAGAAGTTAGCGGTATTCGAATTGTTTCTATTAAAAAACTATAAGGAAGGTGTCATGCTATGAAAAAGTATAAAGTTAATGTTAATGGAACTGATTATGAAATCACTGTAGAACTCCTTGGTGAAGTCCCTTCTCAAAACATCTCCTCTACTTCTAGTGCCTCTTCAACCTCACCATCTAATGTAAGCCCTACCCCATCTACTAATTCCTCTGTCACTAAAATTACTAGCCCTATGCCTGGTACGCTTTTAGCCATTAATGTTTCCCTTGGTGCAACTGTCAAAAAAGGTGATACACTTATGATTCTTGAAGCCATGAAAATGGAAAATGAAATTCTTGCACCTAAAGATGGTAAAATCTGTGCACTTCATTTCACAAAGGGAGCAACAGTGGAATCTGGTACACTCCTTTGTGAAATTCAATAGTACTTATCTAAAAGGAGATACATACAATGGAAACCTTTATAAATTTTCTTAATCAATCAGGTTTTTCTCTTATTATGGAAGATCCTAAAGTCATTATTATGCTCTTTATCGCTTGCTTCTTAGCTTATCTGGCTATTGTCAAAGGCTTTGAACCGCTTTTGCTTCTTCCCATTGCTTTTGGTATGTTGATTACTAACTTACCTGGTGCCGAAATGTATCATGAAATTCTATTTGCAGATGGCTATGTGCATTGGGATTTATTTGGAGGTCACTCAGGTATTACGCCAGGTTTAGTAGACTTTTTATATTTAGGTGTAAAACTAGGTATTTATCCTTGCCTTATTTTCTTAGGGGTAGGTGCTATGACAGACTTTGGCCCACTTATTGCTAATCCCAAAAGCCTCCTCTTAGGAGCTGCTGCCCAACTTGGTATATTCTTAACCTTTGTTGGCGCTAGATATTTAGGCTTCACACCTGCTGAAGCAAGCTCTATTGGTATTATCGGTGGTGCAGACGGTCCTACTGCTATCTTTGTTACAACCAAACTTGCGCCTCACCTACTTGGTCCTATTGCAGTAGCTGCCTATTCTTATATGGCCCTTGTGCCCGTTATTCAACCACCTATTATGAAAGCCTTAACAACTAAGAAAGAACGACAAATTGAAATGAGAGAACTTCGTCCTGTCTCTAAAATGGAAAAGGTTGTCTTTCCTTTTGTCGTAACCATATTCATTGCGCTTCTTGTACCTTCTGCTACACCTCTAGTAGGTACATTAATGCTTGGCAACCTTTTTAGAGAGTGTGGTGTTGTAGACCGTTTAAGTAAAACAGCACAAAATGGACTTATTAATGTGGTTACTATCTTCCTTGGTATTTCTGTAGGTGCAACTGCAACTGCGTCTACTTTCTTAAGTACTTCCACACTTAAGATACTAGTTATGGGCGTAACAGCCTTTGCTATTGGTACTGCCGGTGGTGTGCTTCTTGCTAAGTTTATGAATCTCTTCCTTAAAAATAAGATCAATCCACTTATTGGTTCAGCAGGGGTATCCGCTGTTCCAATGGCAGCACGTGTCTCACAAGTAGTTGGTCAAAAAGAAAATCCAGGTAACTTCTTATTAATGCATGCTATGGGTCCAAATGTAGCTGGTGTTATTGGTTCTGCTATTGCTGCAGGTGTTCTACTTGCACTTTTCGGTTAAAGGAGATGGTACTTATGAGTCAAAAAATTTATATTACAGATACAATCTTAAGAGATGCACATCAGTCTCAAGCTGCTACACGTATGCGTATAGAAGATATGCTTCCTGCATGTAAGTTATTAGATGAGATAGGCTATTGGTCCCTTGAGTGTTGGGGCGGTGCTACCTTTGATGCTTGTATGCGTTTTTTAAATGAAGATCCTTGGGAACGCCTACGTACCCTTAAGGCACATATGCCTAATACTAAACTTCAAATGCTACTACGTGGGCAAAATATACTGGGCTATAAACACTATGCAGATGATGTAGTAGAAGCTTTCTGTAAGAAATCTATTGAAAATGGTATTGATGTTGTACGTATTTTTGATGCTTTAAATGATACTAGAAATATGGAAATGGCTATGAAATGTGTTAAAGAATATGGTGGTATATGTGAGGCTGCCATAAGTTACACAACTAGTCCCGTTCATAATGAAGACTACTTTGTTAAATTAGCTATTGAGCTAGAAAAAAAAGGAGCTGATGTACTTTGTATTAAAGATATGGCAAATCTACTCCTACCTTTTGAAGCTTATAACTTAGTCAAACGCCTTAAAGAAAATCTCTCTATTCCCATTCATCTACACACACATAATACAACGGGTACAGGTGATATGACTTATCTTTTAGCTATTCAAGCAGGTGTTGATATTGTAGATTGCGCCCTTTCTCCCTTAGCAAATGGTACATCTCAACCCACCACAGAGTCACTTGTCGCTACCTTAAAAGGTACTGATTATGATACGGGTCTTTCACTAGAAAAATTAAGCCTAGCTGCTAGCCATTTTCGTACCGTAGCAGCTAAGCTTAAAGAAGAAGGTTACCTTGATTCAAAAGTTCTATCTGTTGATACCAACACCCTCCTCTATCAAGTTCCAGGTGGCATGCTATCCAACCTCATTTCTCAACTTAAGGATGCAAAAGCTCAAGATAAATACTACCAAGTCTTGGAAGAAATCCCTCGTGTCCGAAAAGACTTTGGTTATCCTCCTCTTGTCACTCCAACTAGTCAAATTGTAGGTTCTCAAGCTGTACTTAATGTCTTATCTGGGGAACGCTACAAAGTATTTACAAAAGAATCTAAAGGCTTGCTTCGTGGTGAATATGGTAAAGTACCTGCTCCTGTCAATCCTGAAGTAAGAGCTAAGGCAATTGGTGATATTCCCCTCATCACTTGTCGTCCTGCTGATTTAATTGAGCCTGAACTTTCAAAGTATCGCCAAGAAATTGGTACACTTGCTCACTCAGAAGAAGATGTTTTAAGCTATGCTCTATTCCCTAAAGTAGCTCAAACCTTCTTTGAAAATAGAGAAAAAGCTACTTATTCCTCTAAGTTAAATGTAGATAAAGTACGTTACCTTTATGTACAAGATGATTCTTTCTCTAATTGATATAACTTTCCCAATCTTATTCCATTTCGTTCCTCATTTCAAAAAAACACAGAGATCATTCCTT
>NZ_JAQIFT010000011.1:0-26680 GCF_027857615.1 Holtiella tumoricola | reverse complement strand
CTCCGGTATTACTATCTCCTCCGGTATTACTATCTCCTCCAGGTAGACTTGGAATAGTCGGTGGTTTAAGTCCCTCTATCGTACCTATAATAAACTGTAGCTTACGTAATTGTTCATCAATCTCATTAGCTTTTGCTTGAATCACATTACGTAAAGTGGCAATTTGATTTGCTAATTTTTTATTTATCTTTTCAATTGTATCTAATACTTTTAAAGCAGTTTCAGGATCATCTAAAACTTCTTTTAATTCTTTAAGTGCTTTTATGTAATCATCTAAACTACTTACTATTTCTTTTTGTATGGTATTAACCGTCTTACTTAAATTTTTGTCTAACTCATTAGCTTTACTTGTAAGCTCCTCAAGACGGTCTTCGGCATTTTCTAATTTGATTATGCCTTGGTCAATATCATTAAGTAGTACAGGTTTATTCAGTTCTATAGCATCTTTAAGCTCAGCTGTTGAACGGGATACATCTGCAAAAATAGTTTGAATTAGTACAAGGTTTTCTTTAATATCTGGAATGACTTCATCTGGTTTTACACTTAATTCATCTAAAGTTTCAACTACATCACCATTAAAGCCTATGAGTTGGTCTAAAATCTTTTGCACCTGAACCACACTCTTATCTTGTCTATCTATGATAACCTTGCCATTTTCCGCTGTTTCGATAAGAGAATCTAGTCCTGATTCTAAATTTGGAATTCTATCTTGAATACCTACTATCATATTTTCTAGTTTTTCAAGGGTTGGATATTGTTTGTCAATTTCAATACCTACAGAATGCATCACTTCTATAAGTTTATCTGCCACCGTCTCAACAAATGAAGTGCTGATTTGATTTTGAATAGTTGTGGCACCTTTATCTGTAATCTTTGGTGCAATAGCATTTATTTTTTCATTAACATAGTATTCAAGCTCAGGTTTAACTGGATTTCTTTCAATTAATGTAAGAATCTTACTTGAAAAGTCCTCCGGAATAATGATAGTTGCATAAACCTTTCCCTCGTCTAAATCTGTTAAACTTTCTTCGCGATTTTCATGAAAGACCCATCCTAGCGTATCATTTTCCTTCAACGAGCTTACTACTTCTTCACCTATATTTACATTAATATCTTTAAGGCTTCCACCTTTATCTTCATTCACAATGCTAATTTTAATTCCATTGGTATTACCATAAGGATCCCATGATGCATAAATGTTTACCCATGCGTAAAGGGATGGTAATAAGATTAATCCTCCCAAAACAACTAAACTTACCCAGTTTGTTAAAATTTTTGAAAGGTCAGCTTTATAAATTTTAAAACTATTTTTCAGTAATTTTCCAAACATGTCTCTGCTCCTTTCCATTCATCTGCATACCTCTAACACTGATTTATTATATCTGCCTCATATTTATTTACAATAGACAATTTCCCCTGTTTGTCCAAACCAAAAGAAGCTGCTGCATTAGGTTTATGCAACAGCTTCTTGATTTATTACTATTCAATTACGAAGGTTTCTCCTACTTTTTCATCCTCTACATAAACATTACAAGTTATTGTTTTTGCATTTGTTATAATATCTCTATATTCTTCTTTTACTACAAACTCACCTTTTCCTGCTCGCTCATCCCCCCCCATAAAGACTACTTTATTTCCTTTTTCATCTGCTCCTATAATTTCCATATCATGTGTTAAGAAAGATGCACTTGCTTCATAATAAATACTTTGGCTAATAAGGTTACCTTTATAATCTAATAATCTAATCTGTTCGCCATTTTCTAATGAATAAGTTTGATTAATCGTTACCCTATGTGTATCTTGTTTAAGTGCTTCACCATCTGCCTTAAATTCATATACCCAGTGTGGAGAGCGTTGTTGCCCTGATAAGGGCGTGTTAAGTTCTATTTTCACTGAAACCTCTCCCTCTGGAATATTTTTTAATGGAAATGTAATAACAGAGTGGCCTGTATAATCATCTATAAGTTCTGAACGCCATCTTGCACCACCATTAACTGCTTCTCCATTAATATAGACAAAACCACCTGGTCCCCTATAGTTTTCACTTATATTTTCCTCACTTGTTGTTGTTACTGATACTAATAACTTATCGTTATCAATAATGACTTCATTAATCTTCATAGTAATTCCATCTTTTGTAACTTCTTTCCCAACGATTGTTTCATAAGCCTCCATGTTTTTTTCAATTCCCAAAAAACTTGCTATCTTATATAAAGTTGGGTTAGTTGTTGCCATTACTGGAACTGCACTTATTGTACCTGCCACTATAACTGCAGCTGCAGCTACACCTATATATTTTTTGAACTGCTTATTCATATGTAATCCTTTAGTTAATCCATTTCTAAATTTTTTCATTATTCTTTTTTCCTCCAATTGGGTTAATTCTACTTTTTCATAGCTTTCTAAGTCTGTCTCTATTTCATTGATTAAGTCATAAATATTTTTATCCATATCAGTTACCTCCTCTATATTTTAAATAGCTTTTTCACTTTACTCTTAGCTCTTGATAAACGATTGTAGATGACCTCTTTTTTCATACCTGTAGCTTGGCTAATTTCTTGAACAGATTGTTCTTTAATATACAGACTAATAAAAAGTTCTTGATCTTCTTTTTTCATGCACTCAAGTATTTGCTTAAAATAAATACTGACCTCATCTTTAACATTCTCTTCATAAGTAATATCTCCACTTGCTAGGTCTGCTGCCTCTAAGGGCTCTTGTTCTAATTCTCTCTTATATTTTCTGACATAGTTTAAGGCTGTATATTTTGACACACCCGCTAGCCAGTTTTTAAAGCTATTTAAATCTGGGTTAAATCTATCAATATGTTGCCATACAGCTAGTAAGATATCATTCATACAATCTTCTTGGTAGTGAGATAAATGATATAGATGTTTTTTGACTACAGATTTCATAATCCAACCATAGTGCTCTATGACATAAGCTATAGCCTTCTCATTGCCTGCTATCATCTCAGAAACAAAGTTTTCTTCTGTTATGCGCATAATCCTTTTCCTTCCTCATTTGCTTCTTCATACTATACTTAACATCTCATACACAATAATCTATCACTTTTTTAAAACTTTTTATTTATTTTTTATGTAGATATTAGTATGTCCCCTTAATCCCTTATTTTTACAACAAAAAATCTCGTAGAATTTCTACGAGATTTTGAATTTCCTATTTTGAATATATTGCTCATAAACAGCAATCACAGAATTAATTGAAACAATCATATAAAATACTGCAATAGAGCATCCACTACCTGTTTCTATCATATGATAACTCCATAAAAAAGTTCCACCTAGTCCAGACATCAATGTAATCACATATGCATTCTTATAACAAAAAGCTAATAATAAGCATGCACTTACACTGCATACAAAGAAAATCGTATCTAGCAGCACACTCATACTCTTTGAGCCACCAAGAACAAAGTACATCATGACACCTAAAATAGCCATTGCTATACCTAATGCTATATTTTGCTTAATAGACATCTCTCTCATAATACTTTCTGTACTCTTTTTCTTTCTAGCCCAGCTTACAAAACTGTATAAAGCCATGGGTGCTTGTAAAAAGATCATAAATACAAAAGTGGCATAAATCTGTGTATCATAGGCCACTATACCATTTGCAATAGCATAAATAACTCCAAATAAAAAGCCAATAGGTTTATTAATAGATACAAAGAAATTAAACACTACCCCTATTATAGAAATACCTATCATATATCCCATATCCTGAGATATAATGCCTGCTAGAAGGATAGTTATTAATTGTACCACTAATACACTCTTGTAGTCTTTATGTTTCATTATTCTCCCCTTTCTTTTATATAAAGTCAAGCTCTAACTTAAATGCAAATGTTTGATTTGGATGAATTTGCATAGGCTCTCCACAGTAATTTCCCCATGATATGCTTGGATAATAATAACCACATGTCAGCTGTAAGTAGTTTACTCTTCCATTCTCATTTACTGTATGATGTACTAAAGCAGCAAGATGCCCTTCTATAGGTCTAACCCCTAAACTACTTCTATTTTCAAATTGAACTGTATACTCAAGAATATGGTGTCGTCTCATTCTAAAGTCATTAGTCGCTTCCTGGCTATTCTCTTCAAATAGAAAATAATTTGCCCTATCCTGTTCCCATATCCAATTAGGCCTTATACCATAAGTATCTACAGACCTTTCTTCTTTTCTTCTTAAATAAGCAATCCCTTCATTTCTTCCGATATGATCTAATGGATAGCTTGAATATAGGCCTTTACGTTTCCATTTCACAGCTTCTACTGGTGGAAATAATGAATACTCTACTCCGAATTGTTGCAGTTGCTCTATATCACCTTTGTCTATAGCTTTGATAAAAGTATGTAGATTTTCACCATCAAAAATAATATCTAGTTGATTTTTTAATTTATTCTCATACACTTCATAAGTAGTCATATAAAATATACCATTTTGAATACGATACGTTATATCAGTTACCTCTGTTACTACGCCTCGCTTCCCATCTAAATAGAAATAAGGTCCCTCTACTACCTTCTCTCCTTCACCTAAGCGATATACAACAACTTTCCCTGTGTTCTTATTTATAATTAATCTACTAGAAGTTGTCATAATCTTGATCTCATCTTGTACTACTTCTGTTTGAAAATCTTGTCTAGCTTTGATTTTATCTCTAAGTATTTCATTTGCTTTTTGTGTAAGATAGTATGTATCCACTAAAGTTTCTCCAAAATAAAATGCTACCTCTATACCTTTGCTATATGCATTTATACCTTCTAAATGAATGATTCCATCTTGATGAGGCATAATGTTTTCTTTAATCAAATCATTATATAGCACATTTCCTTCTGTATCTGCACAAATAAGCTTAACTTCATTTAAAGAAGCATGATCAAACCAATTGCTTACATAGAGCGTTATATCTTTACCAAAAGCACTCTTACTCTCATCTAAACGAATAGGAGAAAAGGCTTTTTTAGTTAAATAGGCTTCTGGCTTTTCACGTTTATAGCCATCTAGTACTGCTCCCCATTCACCATATCCAGTAGCCCTCCCTTTTGAATGTTCTTGATGTGCTTTACTCGTCCCCTCTGGTATATAAAAGACATCATCAATACCACCCCAAATAGCACATCCTAATGCCCCATCTGTTTTAAAGATATTTTCCCACCCCCGCTTAATACTTTCTCCCCAGAACTCACGACAGCTATTATCTTTTGTTAAGTCTTCTAAGTTATAGCATGGCACATGGGCAAATTCATCATGTAAAACGGGCATTTTATCATTTCCTAATTTTCCTGTTACTTCTGCATAATGATGACTATACAAATCATAAGGAAGAGGTGTTGTTTTAACCGTATAAGGATAACTAAAGATCACAGGTCTTGTTGTATCTGCTATTTTTACATAATCGTATTCTGCTCTAAAAGCATAGGTCTTTTCAAAACCAGACTCATTGGCTAAAGACCAAATAATAACGGATGGATGATTTCTACTACTCTCTATCATCTCGGCAAAACTACTGATAAATTCTTGTGGTGCACAATGGATACCATATCCATTATCCCCTTTAAAACATGCAGAATTCTCTTGCTCTACATAGATTCCTAACGCATCACATACTTCTAACAAATAATCTGAGGCAGGATAATGAGATGTTCTAATATGATTAATATTATGCTTTTTGTAAGCAACAATTTCATCACGAATTTCTTCGTTGGTTAATGACCTTCCATATAAATGAGACACATCATGCCTACATACACCACGCAGTTTAATCTCACGTCCATTGATATAGACTTTATTACATGCCGTATCATGCATCCCTCCATAACTAATCTGTCTAAACCCAACCTTATGACAATTTTCTTGAACCTTTTCATTGTCTATCCATAAGCTTACTCTAACTTCATAAAGATAAGGATGTTCTGCATCCCATAGTGTTGGTTGTTCAACATCCATTTCAATACATGCAGAGTATGCCTCTAATCCCGTTGGTCTTATAAATGAAGAAGAGATATAACGATTCTCAAACTTTTTATCATTTTCATAAACTTCTTGATTTAATTCTTGCCAGCTTTTATCTGGTCTCATTTTCAAATGCTCATGTGGAAAATGCCATTTATCTAAGAATGTTTCATCAATGGTATAATTTTCTTCTTTTACCCTTTCACCATTTGCAGTATATAGTTCAACCTGCACTTTCATAGCTTGTTTATGACTATGAAGTTGTAGATCCATCTTTAAAGTTGCATTTATATAACTTTCATCTAGTACTGTTTGTAGATGAGTTCTTGCAATATAGTTTTGAGGAAGTGCATAGAGTGTAATATTGCGCAAAATACCACCTATATTATGATGTGCATAATAACTTGCCCAAGAGGAATCACTCACCATCTGCCCCTCTTTGTTCCATATACCAGGATTTTCTCCTTCTATATCTGCTACTCCTATAATCACTGTAATAGGTTCTTCAGTTACAAATTCTGTAAGGTCACAATCCCAAGCTGTGAATCCACCTACATGGGTTTTGATATACTTATTATTTACCCATACACGTGCATTAGAATAAACCCCTTCAAATCTTAAAATAATTCTACTATTTAAATATGCTTTTGGAATTGTTAATTTTCGTCTATAGTAATACTCTACATTATTTTCAATATCATAACCTTGCATGATAAGAGAACTTGGTACAATAACACCTTCCCATTTTTTCTCATCAATCTGTCCAAAATCATAGTCCTGGCTTTTATCAAATGGTGAAGGCATATCTTCAATAGTTTCAAACAAAAACTGCCATTCTCCCTCTACTCTATTCGTTAAACATATAGAACTTTCTTCTCTATCTTTAAGTTTATTTGGAATAGGTGGCAAAATAGGTGCCTCCCATATTGAATTGTTAAAATCAGTTCTGCGAATCATGTTCTATCCCCTCTCATATGTTTATATAGTTATTAATTACATCCTATATTGCCCTCGAAAATCCTTTGGAGAAACACCTGTTTTCTTCTTAAACATCATACTGAAATACTGAAAGCTGTTATAGCCCACATCCATTCCTATCTCAGAAATAGAGCTATGAGTATTCTTCAATAAATCTTTAGCCCTTTCAATGCGTAGCATTGTAATATATTCAATTGCACTAAAACCTACATACTCCATAAATATTTTTCTTAAATATCTTGAACTTACTTTATACATTTTGGCCAATTCCTCTAGCTGAATATCCTCCTCATAATGGGCATCAATATATGCCAAAGCTGTTTCTAAAAGCGTATGCTCATATCGGCCTTTCTTCAAATCGGTATGCTCAATATGCATAGATAGCATAGCAAAAAGTTTCTGCAACTCTAGATTAAGTAAAAGTTTATTGTATTCGGAATAACTTTTATAGTTATAATAGGTATACATCTGATTCATACTTTCAAGTACATCTGTACAGTTTGCAATTTTAAAATATGGCTGCTTATATTTAAAAAGAGAAAGGGAGTCTAATACTTCATCTATCTTATATAATTTAAAACTTAACTGTGTAATTTGGCATTTTTGTAATCCATCTACCATAAAACTATGTCTATAGTTAGGTGGGATAATCACGCATTCCCCTTGTTTGAGTGTAACATTTTTGTCATCTATTACCATAATGCACCGACCTAAGTTAATATAATTAATCTCATATTCATTATGGGCATGCTCATCATAAATATAATGTGCACAAAACTCCAGTTTTCCTAAGTTAATAGAATTTACACCAAGCACTCTACTCACCTCCTATCAAAAATTTTCAATCCTTACATTTATTCTAACTATCCTCTATGAAAAATCCTATAAATTTCTAGCCAAATATTATTTTAAAATTATATTTTTCGGAACTACTGTTTCAAAAATCGGTTCACAAAAAATAAGCAAGAGAGCAATGCTTTCTTATATGCATCACTCACTTGCCTATTCAATCTCTTATTCTATATCTTGTTCTCTTTGTTCCTCTATTTCATCAATATCTTCTTCTATTTCTTGTTCCATTTGTTCTTCTATTTCATCAATCTCATCTTGTACATCTTCTTCTGTCAATGTGTAAATATGAGAAAACTTCTTTTCTAATGCCTTATTTAAATATTTGAGCGCACCTTTATATTTTTCTTGTGTCTCTAACAGTAAGGCATAATAGTAGTATGGATCTGGAAAATTGGCATAGTTTTCGATAAGTTCTTTGCAAAGTTTTGCAGCTTCCACATTCTGTTCTAGATAATAGTAGCTGGTTGCAAGATTACTTTTTATACGCTCATTGTTTTCATAAAGTTCAAAGGCTTTTAAGTTAAATTCTAATGCTTTTTCATACGCTTCTGCTTCAATAAACAAATAGCCTAATGTTTCAAAAATAAGCATACTATTTTTTTCATTTAAAAGTGCCTCATAGATTTCAATAGCTCTATGTACATTCCCTTGTTTCCAAATACTTAGTGCATGTGTAGCATTGTAGTTAAGACGTTCATTTTCATTCATAATCGCTGGATTAAGTGTGCCTAAAATCTTTGCACACGCTTCTACATTGCCTTCACTTACTAAGCGATAGGCATATAAAATTTTCGCCATATTCGGACAGTCTTGTACTGCAATGGCTTTTTCATACAGCTCAAAGCTCTTTGTAATATTTCCCTTTTGATAAGCAGATGCTGCTGAAGAAGCCCACAATGCTGCCCTTTGCTTATACATAACAAACCCAAAGATTACAACAAACACTCCTATACCTAAGAATGCATTTTTCATAATAAAAGAACAAAAAATACTTAGTACAGCCCCTAGTAGTAATATGATATTAGCAGAATTAATCTTTTTCATAAAATCTCCTTTCATCTCCTGTCTAATTATAACTATTATAACCTATTTATAATTTTTTTAAAGAATAGTCGCGAGATTTCACTAATGAATAACCAAAAATGATTAGTCCACTTATGACAATAGCTATATAAAAACTGACACCTCTACTAAGCAACATTGCACCACTTAAGAGATGAGCTGGAAATAATGATTGATATAAAAGTACAAATCCGCTCTCACTTACTCCCATTGCCCCTGGTACAGGGAAAGCCGACACACTTACATAAAGGACTGACTGTAAGGCAAGGATCGTCCATAAGGAATACTGTTCTAAGCCAAATGATAAGTATATCCAATAAGGAATACTGTGTAATGCTGCAACCTGTAACAGTGTTGTTAATAAAATTTGTAGAACAATCCCTTTTTTATTTTTCAAATGAGTAGCACTTTCTTGATACTCTTGTAAATGGCTATATAACTTTTCTTCAAGTTGTTCCACTTTTTTATAACGACATAACCTAATAAGCGCAACAACACCATTTACTAATACTGTAGATAGCCTTTTTGAAAAAATAAAAATTAATACAATAACAAGAATCATGAAATTCATAAAAACGCCTAATAAAATAAGGTACCTTAACCCTCCAATGTACTGGGTCATATGGTTATATTGTCCTATCAAACCAATGCATGCAAACGTTATAGATACCACCTGAAAGCTAGATAACTCAATAAGTAATGCTAAAGAAGAATGTGAGATAGATACTTTATCCTTTTGCATATAATAGATTTGCATAGGTTGTCCACCTGTAGCAGAAGGTGTAATTGAGCTGAAAAAGAAACCTACCAATGCATATTTTATTGTCTGAAAAATGTTTTTATGATATCCAAATATTCCCAAGCACCTTTTAATATTCCACGCTTCGCCTAATACAAATAGCCCCATACATGCAAGTGCTATAAAAATATAAGGAAGCTTCACACGTCTTATGACGTTCAAAAGTTCTACTATATTTTCATTTCTTAACAAGATGAACCATGTAAGTGCAAGTACACAAATAAATACCACACCGCCCTTTAGCATTTGTTTGCACTTGCTTTGTTTATTCATAATAATGCTCCACTGTATCAAACTTATAACCTTTTGAAATCCAAAATGGTAATACACCCTCTAATGCTTCAATCATTCTTCTTGGCGCTTCATTACTCCCACGTCCATCATGTAAGCATACAATATCTCCACCATTTGTTCTAACGATTAGTTTTTGCTGAATTTTAGTAGCTGTTGTATTCCCCCTCCAATCCTGTGCCATAACCTTCCATAATACAACCTGTAATCCTCTTTTTTTAGATTCTAAAATCGTACTAATGTTAAAGTGCCCCCATGGAGGTCTAAAATAATGAATATCTACACCTAATTGCTTCATAATCTCTATACTTTGCTCAAAATCATATTCAGTAGATGCTGGTGTCTGCACTAGTCCATTTTTATGTGACAAGGAATGTAAACCTATTAAATGTCCTGCCTGCTGCATCCTCTTTATAATTGCTGAATTTTGTTTTGCAAACTCTGCAACTACAAAAAAGCTTGCTTTAATATTGTATCTATCTAATAAATTTAACAGTTGAAGTGTATATTCTGAGTCTGGTCCATCATCAAATGTTAAATATATGGTTTGATTGCATCTACCTTTTTGAAAATAGTTCCATATTTTATATCCATATGTAGGCATAATGCTATAACTTAAAAGTAGAATAAACAATGCACTAAAAATGACTATCTTCATTATGCAACCTCCTTTTTACCAAAATAATGAGATGGGCATAGACAATCCCATTCAAGTTTTATATTTGCCATGTTTACTTCCATCTGCTCAAGAAGAGCATTATTGTTAAGAAGATCCATAATATCTTTATAGACATCCTTTTTATCTGACCACACAATACGTCCAATATTTTTTTGTTCAATATATTCCGCGTTCCCAATTTCTTGCATCAGAAATGGCTTAATAATATACAAAGGTGTTCGGCAATAAATCGCTTCAAAAGTTGTACTCCCTCCAGACTTTGTAATGACTAAATCTGCTCGTCTCATATACTCTGCTACTTTATCCGTATATCCTACTACATTAATAGAAGGAAAATCTTTTTTCATCTTTAAAAATAAGGCTTTGTTTTTTCCTGTAATAACAGTAATGTGTAAACTTTTATTCCTACATAACTTAGTTAAAAACTTATGATAGGAAGGAATAAGTCCAAGTCCTCCTCCCATAATAAGTACTTCTTTTCTCCTATTTATACCTGTATGTCTTTTCAATACTTCCTTATGGAAATCCTCTCTTACTGGAATCCCACTGACTCTAATCTTGCCTTCATATACACCTTTAGAAATAAGTATATTTTTTGTAATGGTTGCTCCGACAAAATATATATCTGTATGGGGCGTTATCCATTCTTCATGAGCAGTAATATCTGTAATATAAGTATATAGAGGAATCGATGTGCCTACTTTTTCTTTATAGGCTGAAATGTATTGTGAACTCACTGGTAACGTGGATATAACTAAATCTGCCTGATACTCAGCTAATAATTGGTGTACTTTTTTTACAACTGATTTCTTTAATGTTATATTACTATGTCTACATGCAATTTCATTTAAACAGTTATAAATAGAGGCACACTTATTTACCATAAAGTTAAAGCTGGCGTAAATAGCTGTACTACTTTTAGGAAACATATATTCAATTATATCTACTATATATACATGCGCTTCAGGATTCATTCTTGTGATCTCTTGCTGTATTGATTCAGCTGCGCTATAGTGTCCCATTCCAAAGTGCCCGGTTAAAATTAAAATATTCATCACTCTTTTCAGGCAGTCATTCGCCCTTTCCTCCTAATTGTATATTTGTATTTTATTCATACAGTATACTTAAGAATTCTTTCTATAAGATTTACATTCCCTTAAGAAATCTTAAGGTAAAAAAATAAATCCAGAAGCTCATCACCTAGCAAGCTTTCTGGATTTATATCATTCATATTTTATTTTAAAACTTTAGGCATGGCATCCTATATAAACTTCACTTCCTGCTAAGAAGATAAAATAAGCACCTATAATGTAAGGAATATAAGGAATTATAAAGACTATAGCCACTGGTGAAAGAACAATAAGTAGACCAATAATTACAGTAACTACTCCTTGTATAGTTCTAAAATTCAAACCTAAATTTTTATTTTTAAAAGCTATGACAAGTTCAAATAATCCTCTTACTAGAGACCATGCACCATAAAATACAAGTAACATTTCTATGGTTGCCATTGGTGAAATAATGAGGATAAGCCCAAATAAAATATCTATAACACCTGATATTAAAGTATACATTTTAAATGAACTATGCCATCCATGTACAATCTTTGATATGGCCGCTCCAATCATGAGTATGCCTATTAAAAAAGCAAAACTTAATAAAGATTGTAATGGACATAAGAAAAATAAAATTCCCACTACAGCAAGCAAAATACCATCTAGAATAAATAATTTATCAATATAGTTTTTCATTCTTGCACTCCTTGATTTATAATTTTTATCCTATAGCTATTTTGTCTCATTTTCAAAAAATCACTCATACATCTAAAATAAAATAACCTAAAAGATATATTCATTCTTTTAGGTTATTTCATCCTACATATATTCCTTATGTAATGTAAAGCCTCGACCTCGAACTTCATTCACTTGATTAATAATCATAAAAGCATTTTCATCAATGCTCATGGTCAAATCATTGACTTTAGAAAGTTCTCTGCTAGATACTACTGTAAGTACAGCATAGCCTTCTTTACGTGTATGTCCACCCTCGCTATGAATCAATGTTGTGCCTCGATCTAACTTGGTACGAATCGCCTCACTAATGGCTTCACTTTTCTCACTTATAATCTTAACCTGCATCTGATTTCGCCCTATCATTAATACTTTATCTAACACTGTAGTATAAAGTAGTACAAGCAAAATGCCATAAAGAATTTGTTCTTTGCTTGAGAAAATCATTTGGGTTAATAAGATGAGACAGTCAAATATAGACATGGTCATAGAAACAGGTAACTTTAACTTCTTATTTAAAATAAGTGGCGGAATATCCATCCCTCCTGTTGAAGCACCCGAACGAATAACCATTCCGATTCCTGCTCCAATAAGTAGACCTGCAAATACCGTAGCAAGCATCGTATCATTGGTTATACCACTTCCACCAAACCATCTTTCAAAAACTCCCAAAATAAATGGGTAATAAAATGTACTTAAAATTGTTGTAAGGGCAAAGGCCTTTCCTAAGACAAATGCACCTGCTACAAACATGATGACATTGAAAATACCTACAAAAACGGAAACAGGTATACCAAACTGATGCTGAAAAACAAGCGCTAAACCTGTACTCCCACCAGTAATAAGGTTATTGGGCAAAATAAAGAGTGCAACTGCCAAAGCATACAAAGTATTGCCTAGTAAAATCGTTAAAATCTTTTTCATTGGCATTATCTTCTATTCCTTTCTCTGTCTTTAGTATCATGATAAACCTTATACATTATACCACAGTATACACTCTTTATGCTTCTGCTCATTGCATAATCTGTTGATGAGCACAATCGATTTCTAATGCCTTAATAAAATACTCCTTTGCTTTTTCTTTATCTCCTAGCCCAAGTTTTCCTAACCCTATTAGATAATTACAATGCATTTCATTACGCTTATTTAAGTTATCATCAAAGATTAAAAAATCGGGTAAAGATACTGCAAAGTAATCTATTTTAACTTCATCAAATAAATGTTTTTCGCCATAACTTAACAGCTTGTTAAATCTACTTCTAGCTTGCTTCTCATCTCCTAATGCTCTATAAGCTAAACCTTGGAAAAATATATTTTCTGGTGGTTGGTCGTTATAATACATAACACTTGTAGGTTCATCAATACCTAATGTTGCTTTCAAAAAGTTTGCTTTAGCTTGTTCACTTTCTCCTATTTCTTCATAACAAAGACCTAAGTTAAAGTAAACTTCATTATCTGTACTCCCTGCTAATTTACCTTCCCCTAAATTATTGGGATAAGATAATGCCTCTAGGAGTAATCTAATGGCCTCTTCATATGCCTTTTCCTTCATGCATCGTCTTGCACATCCTATTTGCGCTTTGACATATTGCTTGGTGACTTTCCCTTCGCCACCTTCCCATGGATGGAATTGTCTCTTGGCAATAAGCCTTTTTGCTACTTCATATGCCTTGACTGAATTAAGTAAAGTAACGTATTCAACATATAAGTCATCGCGTATTTCTACAAGATCCAAATGGGCTTTGAAGTGAACTAACCTCTCCTCTATACTTACATTAAGTTTTTTATAAAGTTGATCTAATTCTAAGAATACTCTTGCATCTTTTTGATTGAGTGCAAAAGCTTTTTCTAACATTACTTTTGCTTGTTCTGGTTGCTGAAACTTATTATAATATGCAAGAGATAAATTACGGTAAGGTGTTGCAAATGTTGGATATACGCTTATACATGCTTCCCATCCTACTACTGCCGCATCATATTGCTTCCTGTCATACCATAAATTGCCTAAGTAATAAGCTGCCATTCCTGCATTTTGAAGTATGGATTGGACATGCTCTAAGACAGTAATATCCATCAAATCATTTGGGAAACAATAATCCGGACATCCTTTTTCACCTTTTTCATAGTATCTCAGGCACCTTTCTAAATCTCCTAACTTGTACATGCAGTATCCAATATAGTAGTCATTCAATGGATAGCTCCCTATTTGTAAAGCCTCTATCGCTTCTTCATACATACCACTTTGCATATAATTCCTTGCAAGAATAAGTGGCATTTGAAAATCATCTGTTCGAATCCTTTCCTTAATCGCTGTATATGGCCTTTCTTGTTCTTTTAAAATTAATGCTATCTCATTTTTCACTAATCTGTCTAATCCATCAATAGTCTCTGTTTCATATGCAAAGGTTAGAGCTTCTTCTAATCTTCCTAACTTTCTAAGAAGAGCCACCTTTAAATGTCTTGCATCTATACTATGATAGTTTCTAACTATAGACATCTCAATATGTTCTAGTGCCTCTTGGTAGTTCCCCTTTAATGCATCGATTTGAGCAATTTGATAATAACCTGCATGTTGATACTCACTATTCCATGTTGCCTTGTAGAAAGCTGCATAGGCTGCTTCATATTTTTGTTGATACTTCAAGCTAAGTCCAAGTAAGTAATATCCCTCTCCATCGTATGGATTGGGACTATGTCTTATAGCACTCTTAACTGCCTGTCTAAAATATGTCTCACTCTTTTCAAATAATCCTCTTCTAAGAAGTAAAGAACCATATGCCGTGTTAATACGTATATCCTTGGGATCTCTTTTTAATCCTTCTAAGTAGTAAGGATCTGGCTCATAGGTGGCATGGCGGTATTGTTCAATATGCTTACCTGCTAAATATAAAGCTTCTGTGTTTTTAAGTGTTTCTGGCTCTCCAATAGGTTTAGCCGGCTCTGGTATTTCTTCAATTTCTGGTTCTTTAGCTGTATATTCTAGAATTAATGCTCCTCTTTCATTTGTTACACGAAGTGTAAGTTCATATTCTTTTTCTTCACCTACATATACTTCTTTTACAAATGCCATTGAAGGGTCAAGTGAAAGCACCTCATCAATATAAACTTGCTCTTTCCCTACAAATTCTACATGGATATTAGTCATCGGTGTTGTGGTATAAACACCAACTTTTGCTTTTCCCTCTCTCACTTGTGTACTCAAAGCCATATCTTTTGTTGCATTTTTTACATAACCAATCCCTTTATAGGGCATAAAGTATTGAATAAAGGTCTTTTCTTCATAAGGTGTAAGCCATGTAAAATCTGGTTGATTATCTGTATAGATTCCTGTCATTAATTCAATATAGGGCCCATCTTCATCTGTCAAATTGCGATCCCAAGCCTTACCAAAGTCTCCACATCCCCAAGTCCATTGCTTTTTCCCTGGTGAAATATGATGATTAGCAACATGTAAAATACCTGCCCCAACAGCGTTATCATATCCTCCCACAAAGTTATAATCTGATTTGTAAGCCATGTAAGATGTAGGGACAGGGATATTTTTGTATCTAGAGATATCTACGCCTTCTGAGTAATCCATTTTATAATAGGTTCCTGTCGCGATAGGGAACTTAGATACATCCCGTTTCCCATGATCCATAACAGCATGCACATCTGGTGGAAATACAGACTGTGTATAATCATTGACTGCTACAGCTGGATTTGCCCACCAAAGGAAAGTTTGATTTTCATCTGTTCTATTATAAAGTTGTCCCTTGATTTCTATATAAGCCTTATCTGGATAAAGAGTAAATCCTGCCATTCCTTTTGTTCCATACATTCTATCAATTTCACTGACCCATACTGTTTTGCTTCCATCCTTATTTTCTTCAATATGGTAATCTACTGGGCCATATGTATTGGGCCTGTGATGCTGTGGCCAATTAAATTCGATTCCCCCAGAAATCCATGGTCCCACAAGCCCTACAAGTGCTGGCTTAATCACATGATTATAATACACAAAATCATAATTATTAGTCTTGTCTAAGGCCCTTTGTATTCTTCCGCCAAGCTCTGGCATAATCATTACTTGGAGGTAATCATTTTCTAAATAAACAACTTGATAAGTTTTATCTATTTTTTCATCATATATTTTATCAATAACAGGATAAGGATAAACTTTACCACTACTTCCTTGGTACACTCTCTTTTCTAAAAACATAGGGTTCTTATCCGGCTTTCCAACTTCATATGTAGGTATTATAACTTGCTCTTCCCAAACCTTAACGCTCTGATTCATAAAATGTCCCTCCACCATTTGATTGATTGATTGATAAACTTATACTATAATATTTTTATTATTTATACATTACACATACTTGCTTTCTTACTTATAAATATTGCTCTTTGGAGGTGTATCATGTACATAATTGAAAAGGGTGTATTACCAGATTCAAGTATTTTGTTCTATACCCCTAGTCAACTTGCAAAATCATTATTTTTCTATCCAATCTCTATGGGATATTTTCTATGTGATCACAACTATCATGTCACACGTAAAGAGCATCAGAGCTACTTATTACTCTATGTCATAAAAGGTTCAGGTACTGTTATTTCTGGTAATCAAACCTATACTTTAGATGAGGGTTGCCTGCTCTTTCTTGATTGCTATAAACAACATACTTACTTTACCTCCTCATGGGAAATTGCTTGGTTACATTTTGATGGAAATATAAGCGCTCAATACTATAACCTTATTATCGAGCGCTTTGGTAGTATTATTAATGCCAATACACCTACAAGTATTTCAAGACTTCTTTTAGATTTTATTGATTACTTTAGTACGCAATCATCTATTAATGAGGCACTTGTATCTTGCCAAATCAATCAATTATTATGTGAACTCTTTACACTTTCTTCTCATTTATCTACCAATGAACTGCATACATTATCTCCCGTTGACCATGCTATTGAATATATGAAAGTTCACTTTAAAGAACCTATAACGTTAGAAGACTTAGCCTACCAAGTTACTCTTAGTCCTTACTACTTTACAAGACTCTTTAAAAAAGAAACAGGACGTACACCCTACGATTATCTTATTACCTTACGCATTAATCAAAGTAAATATCTTCTTAAAAGTACATCCATGCTTGTAAAAGAAATTGCTTTTGAGGTTGGCTTTAATAGTGAAAGTAATTTTATGAGCTCTTTCAAAAAAGTAACAGGTTATACACCTACTGCTTTTAGAACACTCCCCCTATAAGTAAAGGACTTGGACAATTTGTCCAAGTCCTTTATTTTTTCTTAAGAATTACTTCTACTATCGCTGCAATCGCACCATCACCTGTTATATTTGTTGCAGTTCCAAAACTATCTTGTGCTGCATGTAGTGCAATCATAAGAGGCTTTTCTATTCCTCCAAATCCAAGCATGGATTCCAATACTCCAAGAGCCGCCATAACACCCCCTCCAGGGACACCAGGTGCAGCCACCATTGTTACACCTAACATTAAAATGAAAGGCATCATCATTTCAAAGGTTGGTACTTGCCCTCTCATATACATAACTGCCATAGAAGTTAGTACAAGTGTAATTGTATCTCCTGCTAAATGGATTGTCGCTCCTAAAGGAATCACAAACCCTAATATCTCTTCACTGATATTATTTTTCCTTGCACATTCTAATGTGACAGGAATCGTTGCTGCTGATGACTGTGTACCAACAGCTGTTAAATATGCTGGCACCATATTTTTAATCATTTTAAAAGGATTATCCTTTTTAAGAATTCCAGCAATGATGTATTGCAACACGATATAAATAATTTGTAAAGAAAATAAGATTATATAAACCACTCCAAAGGATTTAAGTGTTAACAAAATTTCTCCACTAAAGCTAAGCCTTGCAAAAATACATCCTATGTACAAAGGAACTAATGGAATTAAAATACTTTGTACGACCATTAAAATTAAAGTATTTAGCTCTTCTACACCTTTTAATAGCACACTATTTTTTATTTTAGATAGTCCAATACCTAGTACAAAGGCAAGTACCAAAGCTGACATTACACCCATAATAGGTGGCATTTCAATAGAAAAATAAGGTTCTGTAAACTGGCTTGCCTGATTAAACATATCACCACTCTTTATAAGTGTTGGAAGTACTGTATCTCCTACAAACCATGCTAACATTCCTGCTGAAATGGTTGAGGCATAGGCAACCATAGTTGTAACTATAAGCCCTTTGCCTGATTGATTACCTAGTGAAGCAATACCTGGAATAATAAAGCCTATAATAATTAATGGGATCATGAAAGATAAAAAACTTCCAAATAGCCCTTCCGATGTAACCAAGATTCGCATAGGAATAATCCACGCAAATTGTTTACAAATAAGACCCAGTATAATGCCTATAATCAAACATATTATAATTCTAGCAATTAAAGATAGTTTTTTCATTTTGTCCCCCTTGTTGTCTTGTTTGTTTTTATACCAAAAACATTTGTCCGCTTGTCACACTATAATCTATATTGCTATTTTTGTCAATTAGTCTTTTTTTCCTTTTTATCATTTCTTTTAAGTTTTAATCCAAATAATAAAAGCCACAAGTCCCTGTGTACTTGTGGCTTTTATTATTTGGATTGTAGTGATTAATCGTCATCTCTTTCATCATGATCGTCATGGTCAAAATCATCATGCTCATCATCTAATGCTTCTTTATCGAACTCTACTGTCTTACCTGTCTTTGCATCAATCTCAATGTTGTATTCATATTTTGCATCAATTACTTCTACTTCATAGATCCATTTGTTATCATCTTTATCAAGTTCAATCTCTATGATTTTTCCTGATGGTACAAGTTTCATAACTAATGCTTTAACTTGTGCTTCTGTAAGAAGCTTATCATTTACTTCTGGTTTTACTGGTTTAGATGGTTCAATTGGTACCATAGGTACTTCTGTATGTTTCATATCTAGATCAAGACTCATTAATGCACCTGTTTCTGGACACACAATAAGGTCCATTGTACCATTTTCTAATGTTACATCTACGTCATACACCCATAGATTACGTGAAAGGCTCATTTGTACATTGGTTACTTTGCCTTCAGGAATATGTTTGAGTACAATAGCTTCAATTTGTGCAGGTGAATATTTGGCTACATATCTGCCATTTTCATAACGATTTACTGCATTTTTATCTACTTCTTGTAATGTAAACACTTCTGCATCATCTACTAAACCATTGCTTCCATCTACTGTTACTTCAATATGATAGGCTTTATAAGTAAATGTCATTTCATACTTTACTTTTTGGTTCTCAATAATTCTCTTGCTTCCTACAAAAGTTGAACCTTTTGGAAGTTTATTGTAGATTTTTTGAATTGCTTGGTTTTCTGTTACAACGCCCTCTACAATTTCATCACTTGGAAGTGTTGTTGGTTTATCCACTGAACCTAAACAATTAAATGTTAAATCTCTTTCTAGTGTTCTACCTGTTTCAGGATCCATTTCTAATGAACCATATACTGCTGTTGATTTAAATTCCACTTCATAAATCCAAAAACCATTGTCTTTCTCAAGCTCAACGCTTTTAACTACAGCACCTGGATAAGTTCTTTCTACAAGTGCAATAATCTCTTTTTCATTTAACTTCGGATTATATTTTCCATTTTTCTTAACTCTATTTTTAGCCTTCTCATCAAAGCCTACATATGTTTCGCTGTCTAATTCTTCTACTGATTTTAACACTGCATCTACCTTAACTTCAAATTTTTCTTTTGTTCCACCGTTATGTATCTTCACTTCATACTCTTGGTCATCTGTATCATAACTTGTTGAGAGGTGTTCGCTTCCACGAGGCATCATTTGAAGTACAAGATTGGTTGCTTCATCTTTAGTCATAATTGTTTGAGTAGGTGCTGCAAAAGTTGTCACTGTAATGGCTGTTAATGCGGTTAATGTAACAAATGCTTTTCTAAGTTTCATTTTTTCAATCTCCTTTAAAAATATGAGTTTATTTTTATTTACACTATAAGATACAAACCACATTTTTTATTTGGGGACCTTTTTAAGATTTTTTATAAAAATTTTTATAAACTTTTTCTAAATGATAATCTCATAGATATTCTCATACTCTAGATGATACTCTATCTTAAGATTCTCTATTAATACTCTATTGCCGAGATCCTCTCTCCATGCCAATCCACAACCTGCTCCTATTGAACGTGGTAAAGGAATGAGCCTTCCGCTCAGCTTTCCTTGTCTGGCTACATCTTCAAAAGCCATAGCTTGTGTAGTGGTCTTAAAGGTGACTACACACTGTAATTGTTTTTGTCTCACCTTGTCTCCTCCTCTAAAGTCCTAAGAGCTTGAATGGCTTCATCCACTTCATCTTGAGTATTAAAGTGGGAAAAACTAAAACGAACCATACCTTGCTCTTCTGTTTGAAAGGCCTCATGAACTAGAGGTGCACAATGTGCCCCTGCCCGAGTTGCAATATTAAAACGATAAAAAAGTTCATCTGCTATTTCTGCTGAATCCATATCTCTTATATTAAGTGCCACAACAGGCGTTCTCACTATCGCATCAAGATCACCATATAATGCTATTCCCGGCACATCTTGAATACCTGCTATAAATCTTTTGGCAAGAACTGTGGCTTCCTCAAGGATTTGCAACTGCCCATAGTGATTTAAATAATCACAGGCTGCACTAAGTCCTGCTATACCATGGGTATTAAGTGTACCTGCTTCTAGTCGTGTAGGTAAAGGTAAATCCATTGTATGTGAAAAGCTATCCATACCTGTGCCACCTACCTTAAGAGGATTTGGTATAGCCCCTTCTGCTAAACAAAGTAGCCCTATTCCTTGTGGGCCTAGAAGACTTTTATGCCCCGAACAGCAAAGTACAGATATCCCTAACTTTTGCATATCTATTGGAATAAGCCCAGCTGTTTGAGAAGCATCTAAAATAAGCAACAGCCCATATTGCCTACATAACTTACCTATCTGCTCAATCTCTGTTACATTGCCAAGTACATTAGATGCATGAGTTATAACAATTACTTTAGATTCTTTACAAATAGCTGCTTCTATTTGTGAAATATCTATGCAACCTTTTTTATCTGTACCAACAACTGTGAGCCTTACGCCTTGCTTTTCCATAAGATATAAAGGGCGCAAGACACTATTATGTTCAAGAGCAGTGGTAATGCAGTGATCACCGGATTTGAGCAGACCTTGTATTGCAATATTTAAGCTTTCTGTTGCATTAGAGGTAAATACCACACGTGCTGAATCACCCACATTAAAAAGTTGGGATAACTTCTCCCTTGTTTTATAGATTAATCTACTTGCATCGAGAGATGCCCCATGTACACCTCGTCCACTATTACCTGTATTTAATATGGCATGATACACAGCTTCTGCTACTTCTGGTGGCTTGTGAAAAGAAGTTGCTGCATGATCTAAATAAATCATCTCTTAACCCTTTCTTATGGTTTCACAATTTTAGTGGCTTGCATTTGTTTTTCTAAAATAGTATACATATTGGTCACTGTTCCAACAGCTAAATTCTCAGTAAGTCCATAATGATTGAGGCAAGTTCCACAAGTAAGTACCTCAACACCTTGTGATTCTAAGTATTTTAAATCTGCTATAGATTCTGAGCTCTTGGTAGATAAATAGGCTCCACTATTATAAAGTAAGATAGTTTTTGGAAGGGTTTCTTGTTCAGTCAAAGCATAGATGAATCCTTTCATCAATGTACGTCCTAATCGCTCATCACCATCTCCCATTTTGTCTGAAGCAAGTACAACAACTACGTTATCATATGTAGGCTCTATTCTACACGCCTCTTGTTCAACCACACTTATGGTCACAATATAATGATTTTCATCTATTTTGTTTGAAGTCAGCGGCAGCCTTTTTTGCTCTGCTAACTTGGTTAAGTTCTGTACAGCTATCTCATTATCAACTGATACTTCTACTGTATCTCCTTCACCTAGTGTTGCTAATACTTTTTTAGTTTCTACAACGGGTATGGGACATACTTTGCCCATGGCATCTATTACTTTTTTCATTTTAATCGCCTACCTTACAATGATTTTTTTATTTGTTTTTGTAACTGTTCCTACTATACCACAAGGTAATCCTAATGCTTCTATCTCTTTTAATGCACACGCTGCATCGTCTGGATGCATACTTACTAACAACCCTCCTGATGTCTGCGGGTCAAAGAGAATTTCTTCCATTGCATAAGGTACATTGATAAACGCTACCCTATCACCTACATGATTACGATTTCGCTGCCCTGCAGCTGTAATGAAAAATTCATTGGCATAATGTACTGCTTCTTTAATATATGGTACTTGTAAACTATCAATCTCAGCACCAAAATCCCCCTCTAACATTTCTGTGAGATGCCCTAAAAAGCTAAAACCTGTCACATCTGTACATCCATGTACACGATACTTCTTGATGATTTGGGCTGCATACTTATTAAGGGTCGTCATAGATTTAATGGCACTCCCCATTGCTTCTTTCGAACTTTCCCCTACACGCTGTGCTGTACATACAATGCCTACACCCAATGGCTTTGTCAAAATGAGCTTGTCCCCTTCTTGACACCCATTATTCTTATAAATCTTATCAGGATGAATAGTACCCATAACAGAAAGGCCATACTTCACATCACTATCAGCAATAGAATGTCCACCTGCTAGTACACCACCTGCCTCTTTGACCTTTTCACTACCACCTTGCATAATCTTGCCTAAAATATTTAAATCCATCTTCTCTGGGAAACATACAATATTAAGGGCTGTCTTAACCTCACCGCCCATTGCATAAATATCTGAAAGTGCATTAGTCGCAGCAATCTGTCCAAAAATATAAGGATCCTCTACCATCGGTGGGAAAAAGTCTAACGTCTGAACAACGGCTAAGTCTTCTGTTAATTGATAAACTGCTGCATCATCTGAACTATCAAAGCCTACAAGCAAATTAGAATCTGCATATTTAGGTAACTTTTCTAGCACTGCTGCTAAGATACCTGGGCCTAGTTTTGCAGTGCATCCGCCACCTTTACAAAACATATTCTCCTCATTCATTCTTACTCATTCCTTCCTAGCTGTTCATTATACTTTTAATATAAATCTATTTCTATGTGAAATTCTATTATTAATTTCTTGATTTTACCAATTCTATTATATCATGAATTTAAAGGAATATAGCTACATTGTAAAATTAATAAGCTATAAAAAAATAGTACAGAACTCAACGCTTAAATAAAAAAACCTTACAAACTTTTCAAAGTTATGTAAGGGTTTTTACTATATCTTATTGGATTTTATACATTATCTATCTCTTAAAAATTTTTCTGCTACATGTTATTCTACATGTTTATAATATTTTTTAATAGGTTTTACCACTTCCCACATACAGTCCATTCCTTTTGGAAAAATAACATAATCTCCTACGCCAAATCTAAATTGGCGTTCTTCATAAGTAACCACTGCCTCCCCTTCTATAATCAGACAATGTTCTTCTTCTTCAAAATGCCATGGAAACGTAGATACCTCACAACTCCAAGTCTCACATTTCTCCATTTCTGTTCTTTCTTCTTCTGATGCTGGTCTTATTATAATAGTCATCTTTATTTTCTCCTTTTATATTTTACGCTGTATTCTTCACTTTCTATTCTTTGTCAATTCATCTAATCTATTCTTATGTTATAACTGCCACAAAAAAATACCAGTCTGTTTTTCTAAACATACTGGCATCTCCTTTTAGGCACTTAGTGCCCTTCTATTCATTTCTATAAATCTTGCCACACCATCGTTGTCATTGGTATCTATGACACAGTTTGCATTCTCCTTAAGTGATTTTTCTGCATTTCCCACTGCACACCCACAATCTGCCACTTGGATCATTTCCATATCATTTAAATTATCACCAAAAGCTATGACTTCATCTATTTCATATTGCCCTGCAACATATTTAGCTGCTTCTGCCTTATTGGTACCTTCTGCTGCTATCTCCAGTAGATAGCTAGATTCTGTATTAACATCTCTATACATAAGTGTTTTGATGCCTGGTACATCTTCTAACTGATCTGTTATCTTTTTAATCACTTCATAAGAATCTAACATAACCATATGTCCCACTTGACTCTCTGGTGTAATAGGATAAGACTCTACTTTTTCAAAGCGTTTAAGCGTTAGATTCTTACGTCCATTGTAGAATGCTTCTTCATCTTTGCTATTAAAGCCTTTATAATAAACGGTTAAAAAATCCTCTTTTAGTGCATAAGCGAAAATTTGCTTTTCTTGTTCTTCCACAATATTGATAATACGTCTTACACTATCATAAGGAATAGTTGATGTATAGATATATTTCTTTTGTTTAATATCATAAATAAAGCTTCCATTCATCACAATAATAGGAAGATTTATCTCTACACCCTCTAAGAGTGGTACAACTGTTGCCGGTGTCCTTGCTGTAGCTACTGTAAAGTATGCCCCTTGCTTAATTTCCTTATTAAGGATAGATGCTGTCTGCTCTGAAACTTTACCTTTGCTATTTAATAATGTCCCATCTAAATCAGATACATATAAAGTCTTCATTTTTGTTCACCTCGTTGCCTTTTCTCCATCCCTAGTTTTGAGGGGGAATTCCTATTATATCAAATCCAATACTTTTTTCAATCCCCAAAAATATCTTTTATTTTTTTATGCATCTATCAAAAATAGGTCTTCTATAGCTTATGTTGTATCAACATTTTCAGCTACTAGAAGACCTATGACTTTAATTTATTTTTCTATTTCATCTTCTAGAAGCTATAAGATTTTTTTACGATTTTCTGTTACATAGCTTACTCTTTTTGTCATTTATAGACCTCTATCTCCTATCCTATATGGCTTCATTATAAAAAATGCTTATTTCAGCGTCAATGTAAATATGCAATCAATTTGTAAATTCGCCTTATCTTTTAATCTCCAAAATTCCCCTTTATAATAGATTAAATATTATTTATACTATATAATAACATTTGTTCAAATTATTTATTTTCAAAAAAGGAGACTTAATATGACTACATCACTTAAATCCCATTGGGGAATCGACTTAAATAACCGCTTTGTTGACAAAAACAGCGACACACTTTGCGTTATTTTACCTGGTATCGCTTACTATCTTGATCGTTCTTACTTAGATTACTCAAAACAACTTTCATGCGAACTTGGTTTTGATACATTAGAAGTTGAATATGGCTTCCAAACTGCAAAAGCTGCTTTTTCTGTTCCTGACGAATTCGATATCATTGTAAAAGAAACCATTCAAGTTGTAGAATCTAAACTTGAAAAAGAATACAAAAAAATTGTTATCATTGGTAAAAGCATCGGTACTTGCGTTCAAATTGCACTTAATAAACATCTTGAAGGTAGAGATATCACTAACATCTACATTAGCCCAATCGACAAAACTGTAGGCCTTGGTATTACAGAAAATGCTTTTGTGATCACAAGTTCAAGTGATCCACTCTTATCTAATGAAAATTTTGAAAGCCTTAAAACTATTGCTGGTATTACATTAACAAACGTTGAAGGTGCAAACCATGCGCTTGATTTAGAAAACAATGTATTAGGTACTATTGATGCATTAAAAACTTACATTCAAGATGCACGTACTTTCCTTACAAAATAATCCTACTATCATTGCGTAGTTATGATACACTAGTACTATTAATAAAATATTCAATAAAGGTTGTGTCATATGAAGTTATACGAAGATGAAGGTATTGGACGCTATATTAGCCACCTTCATAGAATTGGAGCAAGTTTTCTCTCTAAAGAATATGAAAAGTACGGTATAGGATCTGGCCAGTATTTATTCTTGCTTCAACTCTACCTAAAAGATGGTATTAGCCATGATGAACTTACAGAAAAGGTCTCTGTTGATAAAGGTACAACGACTAGAGCTGTTAAGAAATTAGAAGAATCTGGATATGTTACCCTTGCACTCAACCAACAAGATAAACGTAAGTATCACATTTACCTTACCCCAAAAGCGCTGGAATCCAAAGAAGAAATTCTAAGCATTTCAAAAAAGTGGGAAGATCAGCTCTTAGGTTGTTTATCTTCTACAGAAGTAGATAACCTATTTGCTCTACTCAGAAAGATCTCTACCAACAACTCTAGCTATTTTTCAAAATGTCGTAAAGATATGCATTAGCAAGAAGCCGTAAAACATTTAGTAAATGTTTTACGGCTT
>NZ_JAQIFT010000010.1:0-156429 GCF_027857615.1 Holtiella tumoricola | reverse complement strand
ATATAAATAATAAAAGGAGTAGGGTTAACCCTACTCCTTTTATTATTTATATTATTTTTTAAAGATGCCAAATGGTTTACCTACTGGTAAGAATACACGTCCAAAGTGTGTATTAAGTACAGCAGCGCCACATCCGTAGAATGATACAATTGCAATAGCAAGTTCAGCATAAGCTGCTAATTGATGCATTCCATGTTCTATAATACCAAATGAAGAGAATGCTAAACCGATGAATAAGAAATCAATAAGTACAAAGATTGTAAATAATACTTTGTGAGTTTCCATAGCACCAATTGTCATAAAGATAGTGAAGATTAAGTAGCCTAAGAAGGCGAAACCTAATTGTTTACCATCTACGCTAGCTGCTAATGTTTCACCAAATACTCCGTTTTGAATTAACCATGTAAAGCCCATTGCATACCAGAAGAATGCATATGCACCAAAAGCTGTTGCACCAAAAGTGTTATTGTGTTTGAAGTCATGGATACATGCCATAAGCTGAGCAGATGCACCAAGGAAGATTGCCCATGGTAAAACAAGTGATACACCAGATGTAAGTCCTAACTTTTGTGAAGATGCTACTAATGTAACAATAGCAAGCCCGAAAAGACCTAATGCCGAAGGATCAGCAGTGATTACTTTTACTTTAGTCTCGTTCATATTAGTTCTCCTAACAAGTTATTTTAAATGTCCGTTTAATTAAGTCAACAGTAGTTAAAATATCAAATTTTAATGTAATTGTCAATTGAAAATATTAGAAATAACAGAATAGGAACAGAGAATTAAAAGAAGGGAGGTGATTAGTCAACTCCCTAAATTTATTATTCAGCTAATTTATATGCGCCTCTATTTAAACCATCATTAAGTGCAGAAATGATTTTACCACTTCTAAGTGTAGCTCCTGAAAGTGTATCGATTACTTCACCTTCTTTGATAGAAGCACTTGATAAACCATCAATTGTTTCAGCAATTTCGCCTGGGTGGTATAAATCATCAATGGCAGAAATATTTTTACCTACTAAGTGATCAATAAGAGATTGATATTGACCTGCTAATAATACAGTTGTTTCACTTGCATCTTTTGCTAAGAAGTCTGTATCTTTATATTTAAGTTTTCTGTATTTTACTGATTCAATAACATTATCAGTTAAAGCAAATTCTACTTCAACAGTTCCGTCTAAGTATCCTCCACGGTATGTACCATTTTTGTAGGTTGGTGTAGTTGCAACAGATGTTTCAGATGTAGGTGCCGCACACCCTACAAAAGATAGTGTAGATAGGGCTACAGTAGCCACTAATAGAAATTTTTTCATTCTAGCCTCCGCTTATAGTTCGTATAGTGCATAACAGATTATGCGGTAAAAGTATAGCATATGTTAAAAGATGGGGCAATAGGGAGAAAATAACAGGATGTATAATGGAATACATAACAGATATGTGACACAGTTACAGAATGACCCCATAATTATCTGTAAGATAAAGATACATTATGAGTTTAATTTTGGGAGGCAGGTATGAGCGATACGAGAAAAAGAAAAAAAGCAGTAGTAGACTTCAACTATTGTGCAGCTTGTGGTGTATGTATGAATAATTGTCCAGTAGGTGCTATTTCTATTCCAGAAGGAGTAACGGCAATTATTAATTTAGATAAATGTGTGGGATGTACTAAATGTAGTAAAGTATGCCCGGCTTCTACAATTGATATGAAAGAGGTAGACTAAATGACAAATAATAAAAAGAAGAAAAAATGGTGGGAATACTTATGGATTTTAACTAGCTTGTATTTTATTTTAGGATTTTTTAATGTTTTATTTGGTTGGCTAGGTATGATTTGCTTTTTGACCCCACTAATGCTTTCTATATTTACAGGTAATAAATCATATTGTCATCATTATTGTGGACGTGGGCAACTTTTAGATTTATTAGGAAATAAGCTGAAATTATCTAGGTATCAATCTATGCCAAAATGGATGAAGCATAAGTACTTTAGATATGGATTTTTAATATTTTTCTTAGGAATGTTTGTAAGTATGATTTTTAATACGTACCTTGTATTTCAAGGAGCACAAAGTCTTAGAGGAATAATTACACTTTTATGGACTATTAAAGTACCTTGGAATATATCTGATGTAAGTATAGTGGCACCATGGATAGCTCAATTTGCATTTGGATTTTATAGTATGATGCTCACTTCACTTATTATAAGTATTATTACAATGATACTCTATAAACCTAAATCTTGGTGTGTATATTGCCCAATGGGAACAATGACACAACTTATATGTAAGACTAAAAAGAGATAACTATTAAGCGGCACGTAGACTGGAACTTATTGCATAATGTTCCCATATACTGGTATAGAGAACATCAGATAAAAGGAGTAGAGCAAATGTATAGAAGTGAAGATATGGATAGGGCAAATGGTATTCCACCTAGTCCTCCTCCAAACTTTGTACCAGAAAAAGGAAAAGGTAAGAAGGTTAACTCAAAAGGATACAATGAAACAAGTGAAATCCAACAAGGTGGACCTAAGGGAATGGGACCATCTGTTAAAGCTGTTGACCCAGGTGCAGTGTTCCCATGTCTCTATAGATTTACCTATATATGGCCTGAAAATGGTAGGGGATTCTGGGCTTTTATTACCTATGTAGGAAGGCGCTCAGTAGCAGGTTGGAGATTCATGCGAGGCAGATGGAGATACTTTGGGATGGACTTAAGAAATATTGATGAATTTTATTGTGACTAATTTATAATAACCATAAAAGATAGGGCTATAGGTTGAGAAACTTATAGCCCTATCTTTTATGATCGTTTTCTAGAACATTTAGGTAAAATAGTTAGATGAAAAGAAAGTAATAGATTGAAAATTTCGTCCAATAGTCATATCATGTATAGGTAAATATTAAGTAAAGAAGGAATGAAAATGGCATCTATAACAGATATGACAGAAGGAAAACCAAGCAAAATACTTTTTAAATTTGCTATTCCTATGTTAATAAGTGTAATTTTTCAACAGCTTTATAACATTGCAGACAGTGTAGTAGTAGGACAATTTGTTGGAGCTGATGCGCTAGCAGCAGTTGGGGCATCCTACCCTATAACAATGATCTTTATGGCTGTAGCCACGGGTTCTAATATTGGTTGTAGCGTTGTAATCTCCCAGCTATTTGGGGCAAAACAGTATGAGAAGCTTAAAACTGCAATAAGTACTTCTCTTATATCTATTATTACATTAAGTATATTCATTACAGGATTAGGCCTTTGGGGTAGTGGGCTTTTAATGACTTTATTACATACACCAGATAATATTTTTCAAGATAGTGCACTTTATTTAAATATTTATATTGGAGGATTAATCTTTCTCTTTTTATATAATATTTGTACAGGAGTATTCACAGCATTAGGTGATTCAACTACGCCGTTATGGTTTTTGATTGCTTCTTCTATAGGGAATATAATACTAGATATACTCTTTGTGGTTGGATTTAAATGGGGAGTAGCAGGTGTGGCTTGGGCAACTTTTATTGCACAGGGTATTGCATCTATACTTGCGGCTTTAGCTCTTGTTAAAAGAACGAAACAAATTCATACAGAAGAACATTATCCGAAGTTTTCAAAAGAGATGCTAGGACGTATTGCTAAAGTAGCTATCCCAAGTATTTTACAACAGAGTTTTATATCAGTAGGCAACCTGTTTATTCAAGGGCTTGTAAATAGCTATGGGTCGAATATAATTGCAGGCTATTCTGCAGCTATAAAACTTAACACGTTTGCAATTACATCATTTACCACGATGGCAAGTAGTCTATCTAGTTTTACAGCTCAAAATATAGGAGCAAAAAAAATACAGCGTATAAAAGAAGGATTTAAAGAAGCATTGAAGCTTATGATTTGTGTTGTTATACCTTTTATATTTTTATTCTTCTGCTTACCAAAGCAAATGATACAAATTTTTATGAATGCAACTAATATAGAAGCTATAAAAGTAGGTGAAACTTTTCTTAGAATTGTAGCCCCTTTTTATCTAGTTATTGCAGTTAAGCTTATGGCTGATGGTATATTAAGAGGAGCAGGTGTCATGTGGGCTTTTATGGTTACAACTTTTTCTGATTTAATTTTACGTGTTATCTTAGCTTTTATTCTTGCTATACCATTTGGATCAACAGGTATATGGCTTTCTTGGCCAATTGGATGGGTAATTGCTACAATTATTTCATGTATTTTTTATTTTAAAGGAATCTGGCATAAAAAAAATGAAATGTGCGAATAACAAATATATAAGCGATCATTTAAGGAGGCAAAAGAGATGTATGACTTAGAAGATGATGGTTTACCTCTTGGACTCACAATGCAACTTGCCCAAGATGAAGATGCGATGCGTTATTTTGCAACACTACCTAAAAGTGAACAGGAACATTTGATTGAATATATTAAATCCTCAAAGACAGGTGATGAAGCTAAAAGGCGTATTGACGAAGTTATTGAGCTTTGCCAAAGAGGAGAAAAATTTTATTAAGCTTAAATAAACCGTAGACAAAGGAGGTAGAAATACCTCCTTTTAATTATTTACTAACCGATATAAATAATATATAGTTAAAATATATAAATTAATATAAAAGAAAGGAGAGAAAATACGAATGAAGAAGAAATATGGATGGTTAATAGGGATAACTCTATTTTTAGGCATACCATTAATAAGTTTTGCACAAACAAATCTTTTATTTAAATCACCAGTAGAAGGCATATCAAGGATGTTAGCACCTTTTGGTGAAAATAGAGGTGGATATACTCATGAAGGTATAGATATTGATATACCAATGTTAACACCTCTGTATGCAGTTGAAGCAGGTACTATCACAAAGGCAGCACCAGACTCTAAAGGTGTCAACAATGGTGGTGGACATATGGTATTTATTGATCATGGAGATGGTATTGAATCGCGCTATATGCATATGAGTTTATACGCAGTAAAGGCAGGGGATAAGGTAGAAGCAGGAGACTTGATTGGATTTTCAGGAGATAGTGGAGATGCAACTAAACCACTTTTGCATTATGAACTAAGGGTAAATCAAGTACCGGTAGATCCGGCATTTATATTTGAAGTAAAAGAAGAGATAGTAGAACCTGTGATAGAACCATTTTTAATACCTCAAACTTAAAGCACTATATATATAGAAAAGAAGAGTATCATCTTAGAATGATACTCGTCTTTTCTATATATTACTAGATGAATCCTGTGTGGAAGAAGTGGGTGCTTCAGGTGTATATGAAAGTATATTATAGATTAGATCAGAAAGAGAGGAAGAGGTTACAGGAAGACCAAGATCAAAGTAAAGTTTTTCTGGGAAAGATAAGCAGAATTTTGGAAGTTGTAAATTAAGTAAAGCACATTTTATAACTTCAAAGTCCTCGCAATTTTGCGACCAAGTATTAATGAAGGTATTATAAAGTGGCTGAGTAGGGAGTAAATTGATATAAGTGCTATTAGCAAGTAAGGCTGTAGGTAAATCACAAGCAGTAACAAAAGTATTGAAAGTGTATAGGGGAAGTTTGAAAGTAGCGTGATAGTAATCTAATAATTGAGTAGCTTGAGTAATAAGCATTTGTGCACGTCTATTTTCGGTCTGATATCTCGTTGAATTTATTGTCAAATCAGTGATGCCAGTTGAATGAGTCTCAGTATCAGATTTAACACATTGATTGGCATTAGTATTTGAAAGGCTATTGTTTAATGTATCTGCATTTCCTTTATTTGAAGAGGTATTATTATTTTGATTAACTGTAACAGAAGTGCTTTTATTGGAGTTTAGGGTTAATGCTTGGGTGCATGAATTAGAGTTGTTATGGGCAGAAGTTGTTGTTTTCCCTTCAGTACAGCTTGTATTTTGGCTCTGATTAGTATTAGTCGTATGGGTATCAGTACAGGTAGTGGTATGATGATGATGATGATTACATTCATAATTTCTAAAGGGTGTAAGGGCAGTAAATAGTTCTTGTATATTGTTAGCGGATTGATTATAGATAGTGTTGCATAGAGGTGTAGCAAAAAGAAAAAATTTAAAGCATTGTCCCTTAGTTTGATTTAAAAAATCAGTGAAAAATGAAGAGGTAAGTTGTGTAGAATCAGGAGTTAATGTTGTAGATACAATACTATTTATATTTTCAGGATGTAAAGATGAAATATCAATCCTATGATTTTTATTATAGAATAACTTTTGAAATAATTGTACAGAACAGTTAGTATTAGAATCAGAACGTAAGCCTATATAAAAAATAATTTGAGTTGATGTTACATCTATAATAAAAGAAAAGGTAGTGCACATTGAATAAAGGCTAATAAGTAAAGTACTTATAGTAGAAAGTTCATAATAGGTTGGAGAAGTAGAAAGCTGAAGTTTAAAATAGCTAGGACAATTGCAATCAGATAATTCCTTAAAGGGGACGAGAGTAGCAGTGTGCAGATTACAATAATAATTTTTATAAAAATGAGTTTCACTTTTAAGAAAGAGATCATTTAGTCTTTGATCTTGGTAGAAATCAGTCATAGCGAATACCTCCGTCATATACTCATATAAATATATGCAGTTCTTTATATAAACTAGCACTGAATAGATTGTACACAATAGACGAATAATAAAAAAGAGTAGATGATAGGACATCTACTCTTTTAAGGATATGCTAATTAGTGAGTTATTTTAAAGATAAACTCAATAGAATACTTATAATAAAATATGTGTGTAAATAATAATTCTTTTAAAGAAAAACTTTTATCGTAAGTATTTAAATAATTGACAAGAGTATTATATAAAATAAGAAATTTAATTGCAAGAATAAATTAAATAAAATAGATTAATTATTTTGTATTTGAGTTTTTAGTTAAGCAAAGTAAAAGTAAAATAATAAAATAGGTTATAAAAAGATTAAAAATATAATGAATTATTTTATAAAATTAGAAATACAATATTAAAAATATGGTTACTATTTCATGAAAATGGTTTATAATATAAGTATTAATTAGATATATTTAATAAAAACATAATCTGGAGGGAGTGTTGTTATGGGAGTAGCTACAACTATTGCATGTGTACCTGTTGGTGAAGAAGGAGAAGAACAACGTTCAAGTAGAAATTTTTGTGTAAATCATTTACCACATGATAAGCATTTGGTATGGCACGTTATTTCACAAGTAGGAGACAACAACATAAGTTTTGATGTAAAGCAAAAAGGACCTTCTGGTATTAATGTACTAAAATATGAAAATATTACAGATGGAATGATTACAGATTATGAAGCACTTAGAAATCTGTATATTGCCAATCCGCATAATGCAACAGGACATTTTATGGTAAGGGTAGAGACATGTGAATAAATCATTATAAGTACAGGTTATAAAGGATCTGTACTTATTTTATTGCAAAAAAATATTTTTTTACTTAAAATATACTTAAGAAATGTTGTAAAATCAAGTAAAATGTAGTAATATGAAGAATACTGATGTAACAGTTATAAATTACATATTCTAATAGTAGAACACCGCAGATGGTGTCAAAAAATTCAGTTAAGAAAGTGAGAAATACAATGAAAAAAAGATTATTTCTAGTAGGTTCTCCACCAGCAAGTGGAAAAACTTTTGTATCAAAAAAATTAGCAGCAAAATTAAATAATCCAGTTTATCTTGACAAAGATACGATTATTCCACTCTCAATGGCAGCTTACAAAGCAGCTAATGAGCCATATAATAGAGATTCAGAGTTCTTTAATAAATTCTTAAGAGACCCTGAATACGTAGCTATTCTTGACGTAGCATTTGAAGCATTAGAATTCAACGATAATGTTATTGTAAATGCACCATTTACAAAAGAGTTTAACAATGAAGCATACGTAGCTGAGCTTAGAGCTAAACTTGCTGAAATTGATACTGAACTTGTTATGGTTTGGGTATACTGTGATTTAGAAACAATTCATCAACGTATGATCGAAAGAGCTTCTGACAGAGATACTTGGAAACTTGAAAATTGGGATGAATATGTAAAAACAAAAGATAATAGCAAACCAGCTAATAAAGAAGTTGTTGTTATTGAAAATAAAGATGAAGAAAGCGTTGAGAGACAACTTCAAGAAGCATTCTTCTAAGTCGAATAATGAAAATATAGGGTTTGTAACACTCGGCGCGCGGGTGTAACAAACCCATTTTTTGTTTAACCAAAGACTAAAACAAGAAGAAAAATGAGCGTTACTAAAAAAAGAATATAAATGATCCAACTGGACCCAAAATCACTAGTGGGATTGCCACAATAAGGACAAAAACGGGTCATAGGTTCTAAGTGTTTACTACAATGGAGACAGTTCAAAGAGATTCAACCTCCTCGCACTCGGCAATTTGAACAGCATATAAGGATTTTTCAAGATGTCTCTTAATAAGTTCAGCGCCTATTAAGTAAAAGGAGCCTAAAACCACACAAGCAAAAATAAGGCCAAGTAAACTTTGGGTATAAGTATAGTAGCATAAGCAGAAATTCATAAAACCATGAAAGAATGAAGCGAAGAATAAACCTTGTAAGAAGTAGCCTATTTTATATGTATGATGTTGTAGATATAATGTGTAGAAGAAGCCAAATACAATACTATAAAAAAGATGACAAGGTGTAGAGACAAAATTACGCAATAAAGCTAAAAGTAAATCACCATCATAAATAAAGATGTAGAGTAAATTTTCCAAAGCTGAAAAGATGCAAGCAGAGAAAAGAAGATAAAAAAGTATATCTTCTTTACGCCTAAGTGATTTAAAACCTTTAGTAGCAATATAGACAGCGATGAATTTTGCAAGTTCTTCTAATGGTGCAACAGTAATGAAGTTTTCTACAAGTATATAGGTAGCACTAGAGGATGTAAATAAATTACTTAAAGGTTCTTCTAAAAAGAAACTGCTTAGAGAAACAAGAATGGCAGCAATTACTTCATAAAGAATAATCTTAAATATAATTTTATCAATAGGGAGAGTATATTTGGGATTTTTAAATAGTAAGTAGATAACAATAATAATAAAACTAATGGAAAGTAAATAGCTCACAGAAATCCCCCCTTCTTAATCATATCCTTTGATAGGAGGGAGTATGACTTTTTTTATAACAGTAGGTATGTTATTGCTCTTTAATATAAGCGTTCGCATATACTATTACTATAAGAAAAAATTGGGGGGATACTATGCAAGATTCAGAAATGATTAAGTTGATATTTCACTTGCATAAAATAGGTATAAGTACTAGGGATATTGGCTGGCTTGTTCACTTAGATGCAGAGGAAGTTGAAAATATATTATTCTGGAGAGATTAATAGAAAAAAGGAGAGTACGAAATTCGTATATGAATTTCGTAACTCTCCTTTTTTGATATAGAACAGTTAGAAAACTTGGATACTAGTGGCAACGATCACAAGGATCAAATTTGCCACTTTCAGCTTGGGTACCACTTAAGATTGTTTTACTTTTAGAAAGTGCTGAACAGTCTTTAGTGGTATGATAGCTTTTACCATTTGGTGTCCAGTAAATAGTTTTTTCTGTAGAACCTGTAGCATTAGTTGTGCTTTGTGTGTTGGTAGTAGTATTGATATTATTAGTACTGTTAGTGTTACTGCTAGTAGTATTGTTGCTATTAGTACTGCTAGCAGTATCCGCTTTTGAACCACGGTTATAGCTACCAACAGGGCACTCAGTAGTAAGCCCATTTCCTGTTGAAGTAAAGATAATATCACCACATTCATCTGAACGATGTACTTCAATTTGTGCTTTTTCAAGTTTTTGAACTGTTTCTATATGAGGATGTCCATATTTATTTGGATTAGCGGCTAAAATAACGGCATATGTAGGACTTAATTGCTCTAGGAAACCATCAGTTGTACTACTATGAGAACCATGATGACCAACTTTAAGTAAATCTACTCCTGTCATTTGATTTAAAATTTCAGCTTCAGTTTCTTTTTCAGCATCTCCTGTAAAGAGGAAGGTATCCTCACCATGAGTAAGACGAATAACTAAAGATTGTTCATTAGTTGTTGAACCACCATTTGTATTAAAGACTTCAAAATAGCTATTTTCTAATTTAAATTGTTTGCCTTCTAAAGGAACACTAGGCTGAAGGTTTTTATCCATAGCAGCATTAATAAAGTCTCTATAAACTTTAGTATCAGCATCACCATTTGCTACAAATAGATATTGAGTAGGAAATGTTTTAATAACAGTGTCTAGCCCGCCAATATGATCAGCATGTGGGTGTGAAGCAATAATATATTCAAGTGATTGGATATTTTGAGCCTTTAAATACTCCATAACTTTTTGGTCATCATCAGTATCTCCACCATCAATAAGCATAGCTTTTACCCCGTCTTTAATCAAAATGCTATCACTATTTCCTGTATTGATGAAATGAACCTCTACTTGACTAGTTGAAGTAGAGCTATTTGATTCAGATACAGCTGAATCAGGTAAAGTGGTATCTGGTAGGCTGACTTCAAGTTCACCGACTTCAGAAGTAGTAGAATTTTGTGTAGTGGATTCAGAGGTAGCTGAGTCTCCTTTAGGTATTTCAGTTGTAGCAACTGGTGCACAACCGGATAAAAAGATTAAAGAACTTAAAAGAAGTACTTTTGTTTTGCAAAGTGAAGAAAGTTTTTTGTTTAATTTAGTCATGTGAAGCTCCTTGTAGTAAATAGAATGTAAATATTAAGTCGATAAAATGTAAGTATAACAATAGGATTAAAAGACTAGTGTTATAAAGATTACAGTTTATAATATCATAAATTATTTGAAGTTAGACATAAAAATTGGGTTATGGTGAAATCCTATAATAAAATAATGTCCATTCTGAATTATAGGAGGAAAAACAAATGATGAGTAAAGTCTTTGGAGTATTACAACGTGTTGGTAAGGCATTTATGTTACCAATAGCACTCCTACCAGCGGCTGGGATCTTATTAGGAGTAGGTGGAGCACTTTTAAATCTAACAACCCTCGAAAACCCACCTGCCATTTATATAGGACTTATTCAATTTATTAGTATTGGATGGGTTACAGCCATTTTAACAATTATGAAAAATGTTGGTGATATTGTATTTGCCAACTTACCTTTATTGTTCGCAATTGGTATAGCAGTAGGTCTTGCGAAATCAGATAAAGGTACAGCAGCGCTTGCTGCAGCTATTGGATTCATTATTATGCATCAATCTATTTCAACAATGCTATCTTTAGGTGTAACATCATTAGGTGTTCTCACACCAGGTAATGTGTCAGATGCATATAGTACTTATGTTACAACAACATTAGGTATTTTTACATTAAATATCTCTGTATTTGGTGGGATTGTTGCTGGTGTAACAGCAGCTATTTTACACAATAAGTATCATAAGATTCAATTACCACAAGTATTAGGATTCTTTGGAGGTTCAAGATTTGTACCTATAGTAACATCTGTTACCATGTTAATCATTGGTGTTATTTTAGCATTTATCTGGCCATTTATCCAAAATGGTATTGCAGTAGTAGCAGGATGGGTAAATAACTCAGGCCCAATTGGTACATTCTTATACGGTACAATAGAGCGTGCACTTATACCTGTAGGACTACACCATGTATTCTACACACCATTCTGGTTTACTGGATTTGTAAGATCTAATGTATTGCTTGATGGTGGCGGTACTATGCTTATAGATGGTGCTAATACAGCTTACTTTGCACAATTATCTAACATGGGAGCACTTGTTGGTGCTCCACAAAGTGTTATGAATGAAGTGGTAAGTACAACCACTCGTTTTATGGCAGGAAAATTCCCATTTATGATCTTTGGTTTAGGTGGAGCAGCCCTTGCTATGTATAAAACTGCAAAGCCAGAAAGAAGGCAACAAGTAGGTGGATTACTTGCTTCAGCCGCTCTTACAGCTGCTTTAACAGGTATCACTGAACCAATGGAGTTTGCTTTCTTGTTTGTTGCACCAGTACTTTATGGTGTGCACTGCGTGATCGCAGGTTTATGTTACATGCTTATGGATATCTTAAATGTATTCGTAGGGATGACATTCTCCGGTGGTTTAATTGACTTTAGTTTATTTGGTTTATTACCAGCAGGCGCAGGTGTACCAACTAACTGGTTCTACATTGTTATTGTTGGGGTTATTTTATTCCCTATTTACTACTTTATTTTCAGCTTCTTAATTAAAAAAATGGATTTAAAAACTCCAGGTAGAGAAGATGATGAGGATGTACACAGCTCGCCAGAAGCACTTGGAGAAGAAGGAAGTCTACCAGAAGCTATCCTTGTAGCGTTAGGTGGTAAAGAAAATATTACAAACTTAGATGCTTGTATTACCAGGTTACGTGTCTCTGTTAAAGATGTGAAAAACGTTGATAAAGGTCGTATCAAAGAACTAGGTGCAAGTGGTGTTATGGAAGTAGGAGATAACATACAAGCTATATTTGGAGGACGTTCTGATAATATTAAAAATGATATTCAAGACATTATAGATAGGTCGTCTAAATAAGCAAGTAATTAAGTTATTAAATGATAGAAGGAGCTGATGCATGTTTTATGCACTAGCTCCTTTTTAAAATTTATTATAGAGGTCTTGAAAGTGCACATTTAACGTTATCAACGTGTCCCGCCACTTTTATTTTACGATAGATTTTTACAAGTTTTCCAGTTTCATCAATGATGAAAGTACTTCTTTCAATACCGATGCCTGTACGGCCGCACATTGTTTTTTCTTTTAATACATCATAGAGTTTACATACCACTTCTTCTTTGTCAGAAAGAAGCACAAACGGTAAGCTATATTTATCGATAAATTTCGCATGAGCAGTAAGTGTATCACGACTAACACCTAGAATAACTGTATTTTCGCTTGAGAAATGTTCATATTGGTCACGGAAAGCTTCGGCTTCTTTTGAGCAGCCAGGGGTATTATCTTTTGGATAAAAGTAAAGAATTACTTTTTTACCGATATAATCACTTAACTGATGAGTTTGTCCATCTGAGCCTGGTAAAGAAAAGTTTGGTGCTTGCATACCTTCTACTAATTCGATATTTTCCATATTAAAACCTCCGAGCAAAGAATTTATTTAATAATAATTATTATATAAATTCTTTTGTTTGTAAAGTGGTAAATGAATTTTATATAATAGAATAAGTAAAATAATAAATTGTTTAATAAATTAAATAGATTAAATCAATTGCTTAATGCCCTTAATAAAGTGAGTGAGAAGAACAGGAGAATGAAATGATTACAATTATATCACCAGCAAAAATTTTTAGAACGTTAGAAAAACAAGAATATAAGACATACAACCCTTTGAAATTTCATGAAGAGAGTGTGGAACTTATTGAACTGTTAAAAAGATATACAGAACCAGAACTGGCAAAACTTATGAAGATGTCCGATGAACTAGCCAAGATAAACAGTGAACGCTACAAGAATTTTACAGATATAGAAGAGGTAAATGCGTATGAGGCACTTTTATATTTTTATGGAGAAGCTTATAAGGGATTAGAAGCATCCACATTAGATCAGCCAACGTTAGCATATCTTCATGAACATGTTTGTATTTTATCAGGCTTATATGGCGTAATCCAACCTCTTGAATGTATTAAGCCTTATAGGTTAGAAATGGGAACTAAGTTTACTAATTCAGTAGGAAAAGACTTGTATGCATTTTGGAAGGACAGGCTTACAGCGCATATGACGAAGGCGCTGGAACGAACAACAGGCGATCAAGTACTTTTGAATTTAGCATCTGATGAATACAGTAAGGCACTTCAATTAAAAATGATACAAAAGCAATTTCCGGTTATAAAAGTAAGCTTTAAAGAGAAGAAAGGAGATACCTATAAAGTAGTAGGTATGTATGCTAAAAAGGCAAGAGGCTTAATGGTACGTTATATAGGAGAAAACAGAATAGACACCATAGAAGCTATCAAAAACTTCAAAGAAGATGGATATGAACTGAATGTAGAAGCGTCATCTGAGGATCATTTTGTATTTACAAGATAGGTACGTAGATTTCTTGGTTTGCCAGAGTAATATAGGAAGTTAAATAAAATATTAACATAAGAAAAAACATTTAAAAATTTTATAAAATTTATTGACAATTAATGAGCGTAGGAATAGAATCTTTATCATAAAAGTAGGAAATAAAAACAGCATAGAGACATAGAGGAACCCTTATGAAAATTTCATTAAAGGCACAATATGCAATCGAAGTAATGGTATATTTAGCACATCTATCAAATGGCAATCCTATTCAATCTAAAGTGATTGCATCAAAAATAGGAACTACAGAAAACTACTTGGAACAAATTTTCTTTAAGCTAAGAAAAGCAGATTTAATAACTTCGGTAAGAGGAACTAAAGGGGGATATCTCATCAAGCAACCATTAGAGGAGATTACAGTAAGGGAAATTTTAATGGGGGTAGACGAAAAGATGGCATTAGTTCCTTGTGTAGGAGAAGGGAGTACATGTAACTGTAAACTTGGCGACATTTGTACGACTAAAAAGTTATGGCAAAAGATGAACCAATCAGTTACCAGGCATACACAGCAAGTTACAGTATCCCAGCTACGAGATGCGTACTTAAAGATGTTACAAGAAAGGTATGGAGAGGTAGAATATTATCTTTAGGAGGACTTGTAGATGAAAATATCGACTAAAGGAAGATATGGACTACGTGCCATGGTTGATTTAGCTATCCACTCAGACCAAAAGCCTATATCCTTGGGGAATATAGCCAGTAGGCAAGGTGTATCTATTAACTACTTAGAGCAAGCCTTTGCACTTTTAAAAAAAGCTAAATTAGTAAAAGGGACCAAGGGACCATCTGGAGGATACCAATTAGGTAAAGCACCCGAGGTGATGAAGGTCATAGAGATACTAGAAGTACTAGAAGGTAATTTGTGTATTGAAGAGCCAGAGATAGATGACGGAGATGACTTAATGAGATGTTGCATTAAGAAGCTGGTTTGGCAACCTATTGATGAAGAACTTCAAGAAGCATTAACAGATATGACCTTACAGGATTTACTACAGGATTACTATCAGCAAAAAGAGTGTGAAGGACTTATGTTTTATATCTAAATTTATGAGTAAAGAGGGGATGAATTTATGGAAAGAGCATTACATTTTGAAACATTACAATTACATGCAGGGCAAACACCTGATCCAGTAACAAAATCTAGAGCAGTACCTATTTATCAAACTACGTCTTATGTATTTGATAATACAGAGCATGCGGAGAACTTATTTGGGCTTAAAGAGTCAGGAAATATTTATACCAGATTAATGAACCCAACTACTGATGTGTTTGAAAAAAGAATGGCAGCACTTGAAGGAGGTATAGGGGCACTAGCATTAGCTTCAGGAGCCGCAGCGATTACAGCAGCAATTTTAACCATTTTAAGAGTAGGAGATGAAATTGTAGCAGCTTCAACTTTGTATGGAGGCACTTATAATTTATTTGCTCATACATTACCTCAGTATGGTATTCATACAACTTTTGTAGATCCAGATGATATAGATAACTTTAAGAAGGCATTAAATGAGAATACAAAAGTGATTTACATAGAGTCAATAGGGAATCCAGGTATTAACATTATTGATATAGAGGAAGTTGCAAAAATTGCACATGATCATCATATTCCACTTATTGTAGATAGTACTTTTGCGACACCTTATTTATTAAGACCTATAGAACACGGTGCGGATATTGTAGTACATTCGGCTACAAAGTTTATTGGTGGGCATGGTACATCTATTGGAGGAATCATTATTGATAGTGGAAAATTTGATTGGTTAGCTAGTGGAAAGTTTAGTAATATGACAGAACCAGATGAAGGCTATCATGGTATACGTTATGCACAAGATCTAGGAGAAAGTGCTTATATATCAAAAGCAAGGGTACAGTTTTTAAGAGATACAGGTGCATGTATTAGTCCATTTAATGCCTTTTTACTTCTACAAGGATTAGAAACATTATCTTTACGTGTAGAAAGACATATAGAAAATACACATAAACTTATCACATTTTTAGAAAGTCATCCTCAAGTTGCTTGGGTGAATTATCCAAGTAGAGCGGAGAGTAAATATGAAGGACTTTGCAAAAAGTATTTTCCAAAGGGAGCAGGATCAATTTTTACTTTTGGAATAAAAGGCGGCGAAAAAATTGTAAGAAAGTTTATTGATAACTTAGAAATAGTATCTCAGCTTGCAAATGTTGCAGATGCAAAGTCTTTAGCTATTCATCCTGCAAGCTCAACACATCAACAACTTACAAAAGAAGAACAAAAAGCGTGTGGTGTAACAGATGACATGGTGAGATTTTCAGTAGGACTCGAGAATATTGAAGATATTATTATAGATATCAAAGAAGCAATTGAAAAAGCTATAGCCCAGTAGTCATTAATCTTTTACGTTGTCAAAGATAGAGGAGTATGTTAGTCTTAAAGCACAAACGTATATTATTTTAAATATAGATTAGGTGACGATATGAACATAAGTAAAATTGCTACCTTAGCAGGTGTATCCAATGCAACTGTATCAAGATTTTTAAACAATGGATACGTAAGTCAAGAAAATAGGGAAAAAATACAAAAGATAATTGATGAAACAGGATATATTCCTTCAGCTCATGCGCAGACATTGAGAACTAAAAAGACTAATTTAATAGGAGTGATATTACCTAAGATTAGCTCAGAAGCAGTAAGTAGAATTATAGAAGGGGCTGGCAAAGAACTTACAGAAGCAGGCTATCATATTTTACTTGGGAATACAGATCTTAACATCCAAAAGGAAATCGAATACTTAAATATTTTTAAGAATAACCAAGTAGATGGTATTATCTTTGTAGCCACAATCTTAACTCCAGCACATTTAGAAGTTATGGAGAAGATTAAGGTGCCTATTATTGTTGTTGGGCAACAGGTGGAAGGATATTCTTGTGTATATCATGATGACTTTGGTGCTGCTTATACCCTTACGAAAGAATTTATCCAAAAAGGTTGTAAACGTATAGGATATATAGGTGTAACTGAAAAAGATATAGCAGTTGGATATGAGAGAAAAAGAGGTTTTATGCAAGCATTACAAGATAGTGGAATGGAGGTACAACAAGAGTTAATTAAAATAGGTGATTTTTCAGAGGAATCAGGTTATCAAGCTATAAATGAGTTAATGCAGCTAGATAAACGTATAGATGGTGTATTTTGTGCAACAGATAAAATTGCAGTAGGTGCACTAGAATGGATGAAAGAAAAACAACCTGAACAAATAGAGAGAATCAAGTTTGCAGGTATAGGAGATTCGGTTTTAGCAAAAGCTATTTCACCTAAGTTAGCTTCTATGCATTACTACTATAAAACGAGTGGTAAGGAAGCTGCAAAGATGTTATTAGATGCTATGCAATCAGAGACTAAGATGATTAAGGAAGTTAAGCTTGGGTATGAACTAAAACTCCGAGAGAGCTTTAAATAAAGAGAGACTGTTTTAATAGTCTCTCTTTTTTTATTTAATAAAAAATTTAGTGAAATCAAAGATGTATAAGTGTATATCAAAGATAGAAATTGTGCAATTTATACAATGTAAGAAATTGTTTTTGTATAAATACATCTATTTACAAATAGAGATAGAGAATCGTATAATAAAAATATAAAATGTGAAAACGATTACACATTATACATAAGAAAACAATAGAAAAATTAAACGATAAAAGTAGTTTTTTTTTACAGACTATGAAATCGATAACACATTAACAGGGAGGTTTAAAATGGATTACAGAAAAGTAGCAGAACTCATTTTAAAAGGCCTAGGCGGTCAAGAGAACCTAGTATCAGCTGCACACTGTGCAACAAGACTTCGTTTAATTATTGCTTCTAACGAAAAAGTAGATAAGCAAGCTATCGAGGATATTGATGGTGTTAAAGGTGTATTCTTTGCATCAGGTCAACTTCAAATCATCATTGGAACAGGTACAGTTAATAAGGTTTATGCAGAACTGATGTCTTTAACAGGAGGCAAAGAAGTTTCAAAAGAAGAAGTGAAAAACATGGCAACAGCTAATACAAATAAGTTTAAACAATTAATTAAAACATTAGGAGACATATTTGTACCAATTATCCCAGCGATCGTTGCAGGTGGGTTAATGATGGGGCTTACAGAAGCTGTAATGTTTGCTGTAAATAATGGATTCATTGATTTTAATACTCAAAGTTCAGTGTTTGTATTTTTAAAATTATTTAGTAACGTAGCTTATATTTTCTTACCAATCTTAATAGGATTTAGTGCAGCAAAAGTATTCGGTGGAAATCAATATCTTGGAGCGATCATTGCTATGATTATGATCCATCCAGACCTACAAAATGCATGGACCGTATCCACAGAAGGTTATCAAGTAATGCAAAGTGTATGGGGTGGCTTATATGAAATCCCAATGGTAGGTTATCAAGGACACGTTATTCCTATTGTTATAGCAGTATGGATTATGAGTAAGATCGAAACAAAACTTCATAAAATTGTACCAGAAATGCTAGACTTATTTGTTACACCACTTGTGACTGTTTTTGTTACAGGATACTTAACATTAACAATGGTTGGACCAGTATTTGTATTTATTGAAAATGCAGTATTAACAGGTGTACAACAACTTATTGCATTACCATTTGGTGTTGGTGGATTTTTAATGGGTGGTATCTATGCATCAACAGTTGTAACAGGTATTCATCATATGTACTCAATTATTGACTTAGGACAGATTTCACAATATGGATATACTTATTGGTTACCAATTGCTTCAGCAGCAAACATTGCTCAAGGTGGAGCAGCACTTGCAGTAGCAGTTAAAACAAAAAATACAAAATTAAAAGCATTAGCTTTCCCAGCTGCACTTAGTGCAATGCTTGGGATTACAGAACCAGCAATCTTTGGTGTTAATTTAAGATATATGAAACCATTTATTGGTGCTTCTATTGGGGCAGCATTTGGTGCACTTTATGCATCTATTGTAGGACTTGGTGCTACAGGTACTGGTGTAACAGGAATTTTTGGAATCCTTCTTCACTTACATGCACCAATTCAATACTTAATCCTCTTTGCTATTTCATTAAGTGTGGCATTTGTAATGACTTTAGTACTAGGATGGGATGAAGAAACAAAATAAGATATTAAATATATAGGGCTGTCATAATGTACTTTTATTTCATATAGAGAAGGAGTATTTTGTGACAGCTTCTTGTAGTTGAACAGGAGAATAATCATGAATGCTTTAAATAGAGACTTAAAAAAATTGACACAAATAATAGAAGAAAAAGAAGCAGGGAGAATTTTGAAAGACTCTTATGCACTCAAATTTCACATTATGCCAAAGGTAGGTTGGCTAAATGATCCCAATGGACTTTGCCAGTTTAAAGGAAAATATCATGTATTCTTTCAATACTCGCCTTTTGATGAAAAGGGTGGATTAAAATTCTGGGGGCACTATACAAGTATAGATATGATACACTGGAAAAATGAAAATACAGCCTTATATGCAGATCAACCATTTGATTGTCATGGTGTTTACTCAGGTTCAGCATTAATTGACGAGAATAAAATGTATTTATACTATACTGGAAATGTGAAACAAGTAGGTAAGCATGATTATGTCACGACAGGTAGAGAGCATAATACAGTCATGGTTGTCAGCGAAGATGGTAAAACTTTTACACATAAAGAGCTTCTTATGACAAATGAAGACTATGGAAGCGAGATGACTTGTCATGTACGCGATCCTAAAGTATGGAAAGAAGATAATATGTACTATATGGTTCAAGGGGCAAGAGATAAAAAGGATAGAGGACAAATCTTACTCTTTGCATCAGAAGATAAAATAGTCTGGAAAGTTATTAATAAAATTCAAAGTGAAGATGTGTTTGGATATATGTGGGAGTGTCCAGATTTCTTTGAACTAGATGGACAAAAAGTTTTATTATTATCTCCACAAGGGATTGAAGCTGATGGAATAAAGTATAATAATATTTATCAAAGTGGTTACTATGTTGTAGAAGGTGATATTACAACAAGTGAATATGCCTTAAGTGGCTTTGAGGAGATGGATAGAGGATTTGACTTCTATGCACCACAGACATTTATAGATGAGCAAGGAAGACGTATTTTGATTGGGTGGATGGGGTTACCTGATATTGATGATCTATATAGCAATCCAACGACAGAACATGGTTGGCAACATGCCCTTACAATTCCTCGTGAACTTCATATGAAAGAGGGCAAACTGATTCAACAACCTATAGAAGAGTTAAAGAATCTAAGAAGTAAAGTAGTTGGCCTAGAATTAAAGGAAAATAATACAAAGATTCAGCTACCAGCTCATACATTTGAATTAGAACTTATGTTAGAAACGCTTAAAAAGGATTTAAAGATTATTATAAGAAAAGGTGCAGTTCTTGAATATAAAGCGGAAGAAAAAGTAATTTCTTTAATATTTGATGAATGTGGTTATGGACGTGACAAGAGAAGTGTCCAAATAGAAGTAGTGAAAAATATCCGTATATTTGGAGATACATCATCACTTGAAATTTTTTTAAATGACGGAGAAGAAGTCTTTACATCACGTTACTATCCAAGTACAGAAGAAAATCAAATTGAAGTTGAAGGAATAGAGCTAAATGGAAAATTAAATTTATGGGAAATGAAGGCGATAACTATTGAAAACTAAATTAATTAGTAGAATAGGAGCAGTACTTTTCGATAATATAGCAATCTATGCATTAGGACTTGGAGTACTTATACAACTAGGTGTACAAACAAATAAGGCGCTTTTTATGATGAGTTTGATATTTGTACTTTATAGTATTCTTACACCTATATTTTGTAGAGGGTATCAGTTAGGTAAATATTTATTGGGTATGAAGATTACCACAGAAGATTACAAGCAACCTAATGTGTGGAGGTTTATAGTGAGAGAACTGAGTAAAATCATGTACGCTATACCATTAATAGGTATTGGATTTCTGCTTGTTTCTCAGTTTTTAATGGCAAGAAGAGAAGATGGAAAAGCATTACATGATTTAATTGCAGGAACAAGAGTTATTCGTGTATAAGAAATAGAAGATAAATAGGAGAGTAGAATATGAAAAAAATCTTTGCTATAGGTGAAGCATTAATTGATTTTATCCCAAACCAAAAAGGGTGTGCACTAAAAGAAGTAGTAAGTTTTGAACGTGTAGCAGGGGGAGCACCAGCTAATGTATGTGCAGCAATTTCTAAGTTAGGTGGAGAAGCTAAATTTATTTCTCAATTAGGTAAAGATGCCTTTGGAGACTATATTATAGAGGTATTAGAAGAAGCAGGTGTAGGATGTGAGTATGTTCTAAGAACAAATAAAGCAGGCACAGGACTTGCATTTGTATCCTTAAAAGAAGATGGTAATAGAGATTTTTCTTTCTACCGTAATCCAAGTGCGGATATGTTATTAGAAGCAAATGAGATTAAAGAAGAATGGTTTGAAGAGTGCTATGGTTTACATTTTTGTTCAGTAGATTTAGTGGAATCACCAATGAAATCAGCTCATAAAAAAGCTATTAACAGTGTATTAGCACATGGTGGAATTATAAGTTTTGATCCTAATGTACGTTTACCATTATGGGAATCAGAAGAGGCGTGCCGACAAGCAATATTAGAATTTTTACCCTATGCTCATATTATTAAAGTTTCAGACGAGGAACTTGAATTTATTACGGGATTTGACAAAATAGAAGATGCACTTCCTGACTTATTTAAGGGAAATAGAGAAATCATAATTTATACAAAAGGTGGAGATGGTGCTGAAATTTATACAAGAAACAAGAAAGCACATGTCCCAGGAAATAAATTGAATGTAGTAGATACGACAGGAGCAGGTGATTCTTTTATTGGTGCATTTTTATTTATGTTACTTAATAATCAAGTAGATCAAGGAGCACTAGGAACACTTAATGAAGAAGAACTAGTAGACTACTTAAGTTTTGCAAATGATTATGCAGGATACAGTACATTAGGAAAAGGTGCTATTGGATCGTATGCAACATTAGAAGAAATTATAAAGTTTAGAGCAAAAAAATAATATTATAAATGAAAAGGCTATTTAATTAGTAAATTCTAATTAGATAGCCTTTTTCATAATTCATTATTGAGCAGTTGATAAAGCCATATTAACAGCTTCAAATACAGCTGAACTTGAGTTAGAAGCACCTGTTACAGCGTCAATACCTTCTGTAGATTGGCTGTAGATAATGCTTGGAATTAAATCATTTTGAATAGACATAAAGATTGTAGATGTTTCATGATGTTCAAGTACTTCAATTGTATCAATGAAACCATCTTTTACAGTAACTTCGACTGAAATTTTGCCATTATTTCCTGTTGCTTCACCTTGGTATGTACCATCTTTATATTGAGGTTTAGCTTCTTCATTAATTTTTGGTTGGTCAGCTTTATCTGTTTCAGTAGAAGTAGTAGCAGCACCGATAAAGTTATTATCAGACTTAGCAAGTGCAGCAGCATTTGTACCAGCTTCACGACCAAATACGATAATATCAGCTAAAGCATTTCCACCTAAACGTTCAGCACCATGTACACCACCAGTTACTTCACCAGCAGCAAATAGGCCATTTATTGGATTACCTTCTTTATTAATAACTTGTGCATCAGTGTTAATTTTGATACCGCCCATTGTATGATGAACACCAGGAGCCATAGGAATAGCATAGTAAGGTGCTTTAGTGAAAGGAATTTCCATGCCTGCACTACGATTAAATGCAGAATCTGTACCACTTTCTACAGCTTTATTCCATGTATCAATGGTTGTTTTAAGTGTAGTACCATCCATGTTAAGTGCACTAGCAAGTGCTTCAGGTGTTTCACCTTCTACTGTTAGGCCTTGAGCTACATATTTTTCAATAGCTTTTAAGCTTTCACGAACAGTTTGATCAAAGACTAAGTAAGCAGAACCACCCTCTTGTTCTAAGATAGCAGCAGATACTTTGTCACGAGTGGACATTTCATCTGTGAAACGCTCACCTTTGGCATTTACAAGGATAGCTCCGTTACCACGAACAGCTTCAGTAATAAGTGCTGCAGTTTCTGTATGTACTGTTGGATGAATCTGAATTTGCTCAATATCTGTTAAGTCTGCACCAAGTGCTTCAGCAAGAATAATACCATCACCAGTTGCACCAGGTTGATTTGTTGAAATAAAACCATCTAATTGTGGTTGGTATTGTGTATAAAGTTCTGGGTTGTTACCAAAACCACCAGAAGCAATAATAACTGCATCTGCTTTAATTGTATAATTTACTTTTTCTCCGTTTACAGTTTCAATTGCTTTAATCCCTGTTACTTTATCGTTTTCATAAATAACTTCTGTAGTTTCTGTATTAAGCATTGTTGTAATGTTACGGCTGGTTGTATTTTGGAAAAGTACATTAACTAAGTGGTCACCAACAGGAGCACCACCAGTAGGCCTATGAGCACGCTTAAATGATGCACCACCTAAAGAACCTACATCAGAAAGGTCTGCACCTAAATCTGTAAGCCATGCTATAGCTGGAGCTGCATTTTCTGTCATAAACTTAACAAGTTCAGGGTCATTAAGTTCTTCTCCACCTTTCATTGTATCAGCGAAGTGAACTTCTACTGTATCTTCAATACCAGCTTCTTTTTGGAAAGCTGTACCAGCAGCATTAATACCACCAGTTGCACGAGCAGTATTTCCTCCTACGAATGGCATTTTCTCAACAATAATAACATTTGCGCCTGCATCATGGGCTTCAATAGCAGCGCTTAATCCGCCACCACCAGCACCAATTACAATAACATCTGTTTCAAGGATATTTTCCTCAGATGATTCAGTTGTCTCAGTTTTGATTTCAGTTTGTGTGCCAGAAGGTGCATTTGCACATCCAGCTAATAGGGATACTGATAAACCTAAGCAAGCTACTAGTGATAAAAGTTTTTTTATCTTCATGTTGTCTCTCCCTTTAATAAAAATTTAACAATAAAAGTATAACATAAGTTATTTATAGATAAAATAGGATTACATAAAATGGCAAAAGTAAAAATAATTAGGTATTAGTTTAAAAATATAGAAGAAAAGGTATGGAGTACTTATAAAAGTCTTAAAATAATTTTATTAATAATTTTATAAAAAATAATAAAAAATATTGATTTTATTTATAGGTAGGATTATAATAAGTAAAGAAGTTAAGCATGGCCCATTGGTCAAGAGGTCAAGACGTCACCCTCTCACGGTGAAATCATGGGTTCAATTCCCGTATGGGTCATAACAAAAAGGAGATTATGAGTGATATCACTCATAATCTCCTTTTTGCTATATCAATAGATATTTTTTTAGTAATCTTAATAAATAGGAAATCTATTATTAATATTATAGGATAAAAATAAAGAATTAAATATTTTTGAATAAAAAATACAGAAATTATATGTATAAAAGTATATTTATATAATACTGTAATTAAATTCATATCCCTTTTAGAGGGAAGTTTTTGGCAATACTCACGATTTCATTACCCAAATCAAATTGTAACTAGATTTTTTTACTAGAAAATGACATAATAGAGTTGAAAAAATATGAGGAGGGCATACTATGGATTTTAAACAAGGGTACAATAGATGGCTTACAGAAGAAAAAGTGGAAGCAGGTTTAAAAGCTGAATTAGAGCAACTAACTGATGAAAAGGAAATAGAAGATAGATTTTATAAAAATCTTGAATTTGGTACAGGCGGTTTACGTGGTAAAATTGCTGCAGGTAGCAACCGTATGAACGTACATACAGTAGGAAAAGCAACTCAAGGATTAGCTACATATTTATTAAAACATAAAAAGCAACCAAGTATAGCAATTGCCTACGATTCAAGAAATATGAGTAAGGAATTTGCAGATACAGCAGCTAGTGTACTTGCTGCGAATGGGGTGAAAGTATTTCTTTATCCATCATTAAGACCAACACCAATGCTTTCATACACTGTAAGACATTTAGAAACTGATGCAGGTATCGTTATTACAGCATCTCATAATCCTAAAATTTATAATGGATATAAAGTATATGGTAATGATGGTGGACAAATCACAGATGAAGTAGCAAAAGAAATTTTAAACTTTATTGATGAAACAGATGTATTTGATGGTGTACATACAATGTGCTTAAAAGAAGCAGAAGAAAAAGGTTTACTCGAATACATAACAGAAGAAGTAGATAAAGCTTATTACAATAAGGTAGCAACTTTATGCATCCGTAAAGACCTTATTAAAGAAAAAGCTTCAGGGCTTAAAATCATTTATACACCAATACATGGTAGTGGTAATATTCCAGTACGTACAATGCTTAAAAAATTAGGCTATGAACAAGTAGATGTTGTAAAAGAACAAGAATTACCAGATGGTAACTTCCCAACAGCACCATACCCAAATCCAGAAGATAAAGCAGTATTTGAACTTGCTATTGAAATGGCAAAACAAACAGAGCCAGATTTAATTTTTGGTACTGATCCAGACTGTGACCGTATTGGGGTTGTAGTAAAAGAAAGTGCAACAAGCTATAAAGTATTAACAGGAAACCAAGTAGGTATTCTTTTAAGCGATTACATCTTAAATGCACGTCGTGAGATGGGGCTTTTAAGTGAACAAGATACTATTGTTAAAACAATTGTAACTTCAGATATGGTAAAACCTATTGCTGCTCATTATGGAACACAAGTTATGGACGTTTTAACAGGCTTTAAATATATTGGGGAAAAGATTAAAGAGTTTGGAGAAACAGGTGCAAATAATTTTGTATTTGGATATGAAGAAAGCTATGGTTATTTATCAGGTGAGTTTGTACGTGATAAAGATGCTGTTATTGCTTCTGTTCTTATTGCAGAGATGGCACTTTACTATAAAGAGCAAGGCAAAAATCTTTACGAAGCGCTTGAAGACTTATTCCAACAATATGGTTACTATAGAGAAGACCTCATTTCAGTAGAAATGGAAGGAAAAGATGGACAAGAAAAAATAGCTGCTATCTTAAGTGCACTTCGTGACAATACACCAGTAGATGTAAATGGTGTGAAAATAGCAACTGTAGAAGATTATAAACTTTCTACAAGATATAACTGCTTAGAAGGAACACAAGAAACAATTTATTTACCAACTTCGAATGTTATGAAATTTATTTTAGAAGATGGTAACTGGTTTGTTGTAAGACCTTCAGGAACAGAACCAAAAATGAAAATTTACCTTTCAATCATTGGTAAAGATTTAGAAGATGCAAATGTAGTACTTAATAATTTCAAAAAACAAGTTTTAGCAGTTATAGGTGTAAATTAAATAAAAATAAAGGACTAGGGAAATCATTAAAGTGAGGAACCTAGTTCTCTTTTTTTATAAGGAACCAATAGGACAATTTTATAAATTATTGATGGCAATGCTGTGACAAAATAAGGAGGAAAAAGAATGAGATATGTTATTGTATGTGAAGTAGGAGGGGAAGGGGGGAGATTTAATAATCAACTTCGAAAAGAAGTATATGAAAAGTTAGGAGCAAAATCATCTACCTTACCAGCTCATTTTACTATTAAGGCACCTTTTGAATATGATGGCATTCCAAATGATTTAGATATGAAGCTGGAACAATTTTGTAAGCATGAAAAGGCAGCACCATTTAGATTAGAAGGATATAATCACTTTGATGATCGTGTTATTTATATGGATGTAGTCATGTCTAAAGAGGGAAAAGCATTACATGATAGGTTAATTGATACACTAGAAGAGTTACCTTATCTAACATTTGATAAAAAGGATGGTAAGGATAAGGTCTTTCATGTAACAGTTTCATCTAAGAAAATTCAACCTATTTACTCTAAGTTATGGGATTATGTTCATCAATACCCTTGCCAATTTGAATGTAGTTTTGATAACATAACTTTATATAAATGGGAAGAACATAAATGGGTAGTTCATAAAGCCTATCATATATCAAAATAGAAGAGAGAAAAGAAAAGGTTATTACAGGGATTTAGATTATATTTTCTGTAATAGCCTTTTCTTATTTTAATTATTAGAAAAATATTAGATATAAGTTGACTTATGATATTATACATCATATAATATTGAAGAATTAATAATATAAGACGGTTTATAGGGACTAAAGAGGAGGTAGTATTTGTGGCAATTCCATTAAGTGGTAGTTTGCTAGATGCTTGTGTATTAGCTGTAGTACGTAAAGGGGACGTATATGGTTATAGACTCACACAAGAGGTAAGAGAAGCATTAGAAATATCAGAGTCAACATTATATCCAGTACTTAGAAGGTTACAAAAAGAAGGATGTTTATGCACATATGATGAACCTTATCAAGGGCGAAATAGAAGGTATTATCAAATAACAGAATTAGGGCATGCAAAGTACGATGCCTTTTTAGAAGAATGGACAATGTACAAAGATAAAGTAGATAGGGTATTGATGGGAGGAAATAATAATGAATAAAGAAGAATTTCTAAGAATCCTAGAACAAAATTTATATAAGTTACCATTGGAAGAACGCGAATCAGCAATGCAATATTATGAAGAATACTTAGAAGAAGCTGGTGTAGAGCATGAGCAAGAAGCTATAGCTGCATTAGGGAACCCAGCTCAAATAGCTAAACAATTGCTGGCTGATTTCGTAGTAAAAGAAGCAGAAGTAAAATCCATGAAACCAAAACAAAGTTTTCAAGCGCTTTGGATTGTTATAGTAGCATTATTTGCTAGCCCAATTGCATTTCCACTTGCAATAGCAATTGCAGCAGTAGGATTTGCAGCAGTTGTAACAATGATTGCTTTAATTTTTTCAGGGTGTTTAGTAGCAATTGTAATGTTAGGAACATCTTTGATTTGTGGCGTAGTAGGAATTGGGGCATTATTTGTTCAGCCAGCAACAGGTGCAGTTTTTCTTGGCGCAGCATGTACACTTCTTGGTATAGGCATATTATCAGGTGTACTTATGTATGTAGTAGTAGGTAAAGGTATACCTATGATTATAAGAGGAATTAGTAACTTATGCAGTAAAGCGAAAAGGAGGAATGCGGTATGTTAAAAAAGTCAACACTTATTGTATTAGCAGTATGCCTTATTGTTGGAGGAATAGGGATAAGTGTAGCAGGCCTTGCATTAGGGGGGAAAAGCTCACTTTATTCTGATGATACAGGGATACATTTTAGAGGATGGAACGAAGAGGTAGGATATAGAAGTGATAGAAATGATTTAGAGGTTATTCGTACACAAGCTTTTAATGGAGATGTTAAAAGTGTGGAGCGTTTTAGTAAGATAGATGTAACAAGTGGAACAGTAGCTATTAATATTCAAGAAGGTAATGACTACGCTATTCGTATGAATGTAGGTTCAAAGGTAGAGCTTAATTATGGGGTAAGAGGTGATACACTTTATATTGAACAAGAAGGCGACAAGATGAAGTGGGGTTTATTTGGTAATCATTCAATGTCTGAATATAGTGGGGAAATTGTGATTACGATACCAAGTGGAACAAAGTTAGAAAAGACAACTGTTATGTTAGGTGTAGGAGAAGGGAACTTTAAAAATATTACAACAGAAAAGTTCAATCTTATAGCGGGTGTAGCAAGTACTAATATTGAAGGCCTTAATACAGCATATGCTTCTATAGAAGGTGGTGTTGGGGAGGTTAATTTAGAAGGAAGTAATCTTGGAGAAGCTAAAATTACAATGGGTGTTGGAAGTGTAAGAATAGAGACTGCTCTTGAAAGTGATATGGAAATAGAAGGCGGACTAGGTGACTTAGAGATTATATTAGAGGGTAGAGAAGAAGATTATAACTACCAAATTTCAAGAGGTGCTGGAGAAATTGAAATTAATGACCAGCATTATAATGGTTTAGGTGATGTGAATATCCTTAATAGAAGTGACCAAACAATAGATATTAAAGCTGGTATTGGAAGTATTAAAATTGCAACAAGATAGAGTAACCAAGGAGCTAATGCAAAAATGACTGCAATGGCTCCTTAGTTGTTTGTAGTAGAAAGGAAGAAGAGAATATGAGTTTTTTAATAGGACTATGTATAGTGACAGTATTAATAGGGATAGCTGTATTATACGGATTAGTTAAACTAAAAAGCGCTAATAAGTTAATATTTTATTTAGTATTAGGTGGACTAGCAATCATTGTTATATTGGGTTTATACAATGGATTAGTGATAAGAAAATATCAAGTATCTACACATAAATTCAAGTTAGAACAACCTATAAAAATAGCCTTATTAACGGATCTGCATAGTTATAACTATGGGAAGGAACAAGAAAAGTTATTAGAGAAACTTAATGAACAAGAGCCTGACCTTATTTTACTAAGTGGGGATATTGTAGATGATGAAGAGCCTATTACGGGTGTTACTTATCTTTTAGAAGGATTACAAAATACAGTACCTATTTATTATGTAACAGGAAATCATGAATACTGGACAGGAGAAATAGAACAGATTAAAACTTTTCTAGAAAGTTATGGTGTAATTGTATTAGAAGAAGACTATAGAGTAGAAATGATAAAAGGGATGCCTATTATAATAGCAGGTATAAGTGATCCAGATAAATGGCGTGGGCTATATAGTGAAACTGGATTTGAATTAGCCTATGTGGAGTTAGAAGAAAAAGTAGTAAAAGAGCGAGGCTACAAGATACTTCTTAGCCATCGTCCAGAATTTGTTGACCTTTATAGTAGAGGAGAATATGACTTAGTCGTTTCAGGACATGCCCATGGTGGCCAAGTAAGAGTACCAGGACTTATTAATGGTTTATATGCGCCAGGTCAAGGGGGATTTCCTAAATATGCAGGAGGAAGTTATAAACTGCTAAATGGGTCCAACTTAATTGTAAGTAGAGGGCTTTCTATTAATAGAAGATTACCACGTATTTTTAACCCACCAGAGCTTGTGATGGTAGAGATAAATGGAACTAGATAAAATGTAAGAATAATAATAAAAATATATAAAATTTAGACTAGAAATAAATAATAAATTAGGCTATGATAAAGTTAGTCATCGATTTTTAGGAATATTTCTTAAGAATGGATTTCGAGCAATCTAGACCCTCTTGCGAGGAAATTTCTAAGCAATGGGCAAAGGACACATAGCGCTAATCAATCCAGAAGATCATTTGCATCTACATGGATCAGTATGCCCTTTTGCACTCATGCAAAAGGGCTTTTTTAGTGAATGAAAGGAGAAAATATGGTAGAAACAAGAGTTGGAGTGGTTGGAATTATTATTGAAGAATTAGAAAGTGCTGTAATGGTCAACCAAATTTTGCATGAATCAGCAGATAAGATTGTAGGTAGGATGGGGATTCCCTATAGGGAGAAAGGTATTAGTGTTATTTCTGTAATAGTAGATGGGACGGTAGATGAACTAAGTGCAATGACTGGAAGATTAGGAAAGATTAAAGGTGTTACAGTAAAATCAGCTCTTACAAAAAAATAGATGAGGGGGGGAATAAAGAATGATAGGATGGGAAAATGTTAACTGGTCTGAATGTGCTAATGAATGGTTTGAGGAAGGTTACATTTATGAGGTGTTAGATAAAGCAAGAGACAAAGCTAGTAACAAAGAATATGTGACTCAACTTATAGAAAAAGCAGCAAATTTAAAGGGACTTACTCATAAGGAAGCTTCAGTGTTGCTGATGGTAGAAGATGAAGATCTACTCCAGCAGATGAAAGAAACAGCTAAGCAGATTAAAGAAGATATCTACGGGAAAAGAGTAGTACTTTTTGCACCTTTATATGTAAGTGATTATTGTGTTAATGGCTGTGAATATTGTGGTTATAAACATAGTAATTGTGAATTAGAACGTAAAAAACTTACAATGGAAGAACTTAAAAAAGAAGTTCAAGCATTAGAAGAGTTAGGGCATAAACGTTTAGCTTTAGAACTTGGAGAAGACCCTGTTAATAATCCAATAGAGTATGTACTAGAGTGCATTGATACAATCTATCAAATGAAATTTAAAAATGGTCAGATTAGACGTATTAATGTCAATATCGCTGCGACAACCATTGAAGAATATAAGATGCTTAAAGAAGCACAGATTGGTACGTATATTCTTTTCCAAGAAACTTACCATAGACCAACTTATGAAAGTGTTCATCCTAAAGGACCAAAGCATAATTATAGCTATCATACATCTGCATTTCATCGTGCTATGTTGGGGGGGATTGATGATGTAGGATTTGGAGTACTTTACGGTTTGTATGACTACCGTTATGAAACAGTTGCCATGTTGATGCATGCAGAAAAACTAGAGCAAGATATGGGGGTAGGACCACATACTATATCTGTACCACGTATTAAGGCAGCAGAAAATGTAGAAACCAGTAAATATCCAGGTGTAAGTGATGAGAATTTTAAACACATTGTTATGGTACTAAGGCTTGCAGTACCTTATACAGGGCTTATTATTTCTACTAGAGAGGATGCTGCACTTCGTGAGGAGGCATTAGAACTTGGAATATCACAAATGAGTGCAGGGTCATGTACTGCTGTTGGGGGCTATCAATCTCCAGATCACAAGCCGCAATTTGAAGTAGATGATCATAGATCACCTGCAGAGGTTATAAAAGATTTATTACTGAGAGGCTATATACCAAGTTATTGTACAGCATGCTATAGACAAGGGCGTACAGGGGATCGTTTTATGCGACTTGCTAAGACAGGACAAATAGGTAATATTTGTACACCTAATGCACTCCTTACTTTAAATGAGTATCTAGAAGACTACGGAGATGAGAAGTTAAAAGTAATAGGTAAACAAGTTATAAAGAAACAACTTGAGATAATTCAAAGTGAAAAGGCTCGTGCACAAGCAGGGGAATGGATAGAACGCATAAATGCAGGAGAACGAGATTTTAGATTTTAAGGAGGCGTGTATATGCAACAAACCCCGAAAGGAAATCAACTCCATATAGGACTATTTGGAAAAAGAAATGCAGGAAAATCTACATTGATGAATGTATTACTTGACCAAGAGCTGTCGATTGTATCTCCAATTGCAGGAACAACTACAGATATTGTACATAAGAGTAAAGAGTGGCATCCATTAGGACCGATTGTATTTGTGGATACTCCAGGTTTAGATGATGAAGGTACACTAGGAGGACTAAGGATACAAAAGGCAATGGAGATGTTAAGGCAAGTAGACCTAGTATTATGGATAACTAAGGAAGAAGAGCTAGAGGAAGAAGAACAACAAGTGTTATTGCAACTGGACCAAGCAAAAACACCTTATCTTATTGTGTATAATAAGTATATAATAGAAGAAAATAAAGGTATAGAGATAAAAGAAAGTATTACAATTAGTGCAAAAGATCAAATAGGAATAGATACATTAAAGGTAGCTATTACGAATAAACTCATGCAGATGGAAGAACCAAAGTGTATAGGTGATAAGGTGGGAGTGGGAGATAGGGTATTATTAGTGATGCCACAGGATTTGCAAGCACCTAAAGGGCGACTTATCCTGCCACAAGTTCAGATATTAAGAGAAATTTTAGATGCACATGCCATTCCTATTATGACCACAAAAGAAACACTAGAAGAAACATTAACATCTTTAAAAGAACCACCTGATTTGATTATTACAGACTCACAAATTTTTAGTGAGGTATATGAAGTATGTCCAAAATCCATACCACTTACTTCTTTCTCTATATTAATGGCAAGGCGGAAAGGTGATCTAGAGCAATATGTAGAAGGCGTTTATGCATTAAAGCAATTAAAGTCAGGAGATAAAGTGCTTATTGCAGAAAGTTGTAGTCATAATCCTTTACATGGGGATATTGCAAGATGTAAAATTCCTCAGGCCATTAAGAAGCAGACACAGGTAGAAATTCAGTTTGAAAATGTATGTGGGAATAGTTTCCCGGAGGATCTGTCTGCTTATGCGCTAGTTATTCAATGTGGAGGTTGCATGCATACTCCTAAACAAATTAAGACTAGATTAAAAGGTGCAAAGTTACAACAAGTACCCATTACAAATTTTGGTATAGTACTTGCTTATTTATCAGGAATACTAGATAAAGTATGGATTCCATAGTAAAGTAAGGCTATTTCATTAAGTTATACTTATAGCATAAAGTTATGGTATAAGTATAACTTATAATACTAATAAAAAATGGTAATTATACTTATAGATGGATTTATAGTATGATAAAGACAACAACAGTGTAGGAGGTACATGTAAATGGTTAGTGCAATTGTAGGTGGAAACTGGGGCGATGAAGGAAAAGGTAAGGTAACAGACTTATTAGCAGGAGATGCAGATATTATCATCCGCTTCCAAGGTGGGGCGAATGCAGGTCACACAATTATTAATGAGTATGGAAAATTTGCTTTACATCTTTTACCATCAGGTGTATTTAGAAAAGATGTAGTAAATATTATTGGACAAGGTGTTGCACTTGATTTAAGTAAATTATTTGCAGAATTAGATGGTCTTACAAGTCGCGGGGTTCCAATGCCAAACATTCTAGTATCTGACCGTGCACAGATTTTAATGCCATATCATGTACGTCTTGATGAATTAGAAGAAGAAAGATTAGGGGCTAAAAGCTTTGGTTCAACAAAATCAGGTATTGCGCCATTCTATTCAGATAAATACTTAAAAATTGGTGTACAAGTTGGTGAAATGTTCGATGATGAAATCCTTATGGAACGTTTAGAAAAAGTATGCGAAATTAAAAACCAAATGATTAGTGCACTTTATAATGGGGCAAGCTTACTTGATCCAAAAGAAATTTTTGATGAAGTGATTAAATATCGTGAACGTCTTGAACCAATGGTAACAAACATTGCTTATTATTTAAATGATGCAATGAAAGCAGGCAAAAATATTTTACTTGAAGGACAACTTGGAGCGTTAAAAGATACAGATAATGGTATCTATCCATATGTTACTTCTTCATCACCTCTTGCAGGTTTTGCAACAGTAGGAGCAAGTATCCCACCACATGCAATTGAGAAAATTGTAACTGTTGTTAAATCTTACTCTTCAGCAGTAGGGGCTGGAGCTTTTGTAAGTGAGATCTTTGGTGAAGAAGCTGAAGAACTTAGAAAACGTGGAGGAGACTGTGGTGAGTACGGAGCGACAACAGGTCGTCCACGTCGTATGGGATGGTTTGACGTAGTAGCAACAAAATACGGATGTATGCTTCATGGTACAACAGATGTAGCTTTATCATTACTAGATGTATTAGGTTACTTAGACAAAATTCCAGTATGTACTGGATATGAAATTGATGGTGAAGTAACAGATGTATTCCCATGTACACCAAAACTTAATAAAGCAAAACCAGTTTTAACTTATTTAGATGGATGGAAATGCGATATTAGTGGTATTAGAAACTACGAAGACCTTCCAGAAAATGCTAGAAAATATGTAGAGTTTGTTGAGGAGCAACTTGGTTACCCAGTAACTATGGTTTCAAATGGTCCAAAACGTGAAGACATTATCATGAGAAATGTCAAATAAAAAGTGTGTATAAATTAAACAGTGTGTATAAATTAAACAGTGTGTAAAAGTATGAGGCTATCCTTAGGGGGGAGAGCCTCATTTTTGTATTTTTAAATTTAAAATAATAGAAAATTAAATATTGACTTAGAGGTCTAAATGTTGGAAAATAAAATAGACCTATAGGTCTAAAATGGAGGAGCAATTAATTATGAAACGTGAAGAGCAAAATGAGAAAAGCCGTAATCGTATTTTGCAAGCAGCATTAAAAGAATATGGAACTAAAAATTACAGTGAAACCTCTATCAATACTATTTGTAATGAGAATGGAATTTCTAAGGGATTGATTTACCATTATTTTGGGAATGTAGACCAAGTCTTTTTAGCTTGTGTAGAAGAATGCTTTTCTAAAATGTATCAGTATCTAGAAGAGAATATTTGCTTCATACCTGAGGATCGTGATGCTACAATGGATTCCTTTATGAAGGTAAGATGTGCGTTTTTTAAGGATCACCCTGAGCTTGCTCATATTTTTAGTATTGCATTATTCCAGACACCATCTCACCTTAGAGCTGAAGTGAAACAAAGAAAAGTACAACTAGATGCCTTTAATAGAAGTTTTCTTAGAGAATTTCTTAACTTAGTAGAGTTAAGAGAAGATATTACAAAGGAAGAGGCTATTGAATATATTATGTCCTTCAGTGAATTTTATAATAGCACGTTTGAAAGTGAAGAGATGTCAGATTATACAGAGCAAGAACGTTTAGAATTACATGAGAAGAAAATGAAAAAATCAATTGATTTATTATTATATGGTATTGGTAAATAGAAAGAAGGTATATTAATGGATTTAGTGAGATTTCTTTTACTCGTTGTTATCGGTTTTGGAACAGGTAAGTTAATGACCAAAATGAAAATGCCTGCTATTTTAGGATGGCTTATAGCCGGAATGGTTTTTGGGCCTCATGCTATTGGGTTATTAAGTCAAGAGGTTATGAAAGCAGGTTGGTATGAAATACTCATGCATATCTTTGAATGTGCAGTGGGTGTATTGATTGGTAGTGAATTAATATGGAAACGTATTAAAAAGTCAGGAAAGCAAATTATAATGATTACTTTAATGCAATCACTAGGAACTTTTTTCATTGTATCCTTAGTCTTTGGTATAGTCTTTTACTTTATGAATATCCCAATTTATTTAGCTGTAATCTTTGGTGGAATTGCTCTTGCTACCGCGCCAGCACCAGCTTTATCTATTGTAAATGAATATAAGACAGATGGGCCTGTTACTAAAACGCTTATTCCCATGGCCGCTCTAGATGACTTAGTCGGTGTAACAGTATTCTTTACAGTAATGGGCATTGTATCGGCTAATATTTCAACACAAAAGTTACCAGCTTATATGATTCTTTTAGTGGTATTACTACCATTAGTTGTAGGATGTTTAGTAGGGCTTCTAGGTGGTGTAGTTCTTAAAAACGATAGGCCTAAAGGATCCACTTTGGCATTAACTATTTTATTTATTTTATTAGCAACAGCTATTGGATTTGGAATCAACAAATTTATTTTTGAAAGATCTGTACTGAACTTTATGCTTATAGGTATGGCGTTTACAGCAACTTTTGCCAATATGGTGCCTGAAGAGCGCTTAGAAGCTATACTAGAGGCTTTCCAACCTGTATTAGGCATAAGTTTAATCTGTGCTATTCTAAATTTAGGTGCACCTCTTGATTATCATCTTATATTTGGTGCAGGGCTGTTTACAATCATTTATATTGGCGCACGTGCAGTAGGTAAAATAGGAGGAGCAACATTAGGGGGAAAGGTGATGAAGGCACCTGAGCCAGTAAGAAAGTACCTTGGATTCACACTTTTACCTCATTCAGGAGTATCCTTAGTTTTTACAGGCATTGCAGTTGGTATATTAAGTGGGCCAGCACCTGAATGTGCTCAGATTATTCAAGGAACAATAGCAGCAGCTGCTGTTATCAATGAAGTAATTGCTGTATTTGTAGCTAAACAAGCCTTCAAATGGTCAGGAGAAATGCAGGAGCGGAATGGTGTAGCTATGTAAGAATTTATATAATCATCTATTAATGTTCAAAAAACTAACTTAACTAGACTTTATCAGTAAGATTTTGGTATACTGTAATGTGAAGTAAAAGATAGAAAACTACAAAGATAAGAGATGAAGATATGAAATATATAGACTTAACATTAACAGTAAGAAAAACAAACAAAGCTTATCAGTGGGCACAATCCCAATTGAAAAAAGAAATTGTTATGGGTCATGTAGGAACACATTTTGATGTGTACGATAGACCTAATGTTCCTCTTGAATATATGCAAACCAGAGGGGTTCTATTAGATGTTAGCCATGTTCAAGGAAAAGAAATTACAAGTGATGATGTAGATCTAGATTATGTGAAGCCAGGGGACTTTGTCTTAATACGAACAGGAACTATTGAAAAACACCCATATGGAAGTGGGCTGTACTTTAGAGAAAGTCCTGTTCTATCTTGGGAACTTATCGAGGAATTAATTGATTGTAGAGTAAGTTTTATTGGCTTAGACACACAAGATATTCGTCGTAATCATGAGCATATAGAGGCAGAAAAGATGTGTGAAGCTAAAGGAATCTATGTTATCGAAAATCTAAAGAACTTAGATAAGATTAAACCTGATGTAGTATGTAAAATGCTTACCATGTGGCAAGATGATCCTGAGGCAACAGGGGTTCGTTGTAGAGTTGTTGCTGTACAACCTGAAGATGAAGAATAGAAAACAAGAACTTATAAGAATAAAGAGAGAAGGGATGTTGAATGCGATAAAGTCAACATCCCTTTTAATTTATTAACATAGGTTATGTAATGTTTTTCTATTATCGAACGCTACGTTAAAAATATGTAAAATCTCATTTTTTTGCATAAAACTTTACTAAAATCTCTTGTGCTTTGGGTATTTATACACTTGCTCGTACACTGGCACAAGATCCGAAGATTATCTTATCGGATGAGCCAATTGCAGCCCTTGACCCAGTAACTGCAAAACAAGTTATAAATAACTTCAGACGTATCAATAGAGAGATGAACATCTCTGTACTTATTAATATCCATCATGTAGACTTAGCCTTTGAATATGCAGACCGTGTAATAGGTGTGAGAGGTGGAAAAATTATATATGATGGACCAAGTAAAGAGGTAACAAGTGAAGTCTTAGATCGTATTTATGGAGGACAGGACCAGATACAATGGAGGGGATACAATGAGCCTGTATGACAAAATATTTCCACCTAAAAAGATTACTCTCTCTGATGGAAAGGTAGTCAGTGAGAAACGCTCACGTATGCCACTTGTCATATTGCTTCATGGATTGCTATTGATGTGACAGGGTTTAATTTAACTGTACTTATAAAAAGAGGGAAGCAGTTTTTTGTTATTTTAGAGCAAATGTTTCCACCAAATTTAGATTATATGAATAGTATTTGGGGACCTCTATTTGACACTATTAAAATGTCTTTATTAGGTTCAGTAATAGGTTCACTATTAGCTATTCCTTTTTCAATTATTGCAGCGAGCAACGTAGTAAAAAGTCGTGTAGTTATTAGTCTATCTCGTCTTTTCTTAAGCTTAGTAAGAACTTTGCCGACCCTTGTTATTGCATTAATTGCAACTTACATCTTTGGTCTTGGGACACTAGCAGGGACAACAGCTATTGCTGTATTTACCTTTGCTTATGTAGGAAAGATTCTTTATGAGCAAATTGAAACAGTAGATATGGGTGCTTTTGAAGCTATGGAAGCAGCAGGTGCTACAAAACTAAAGGCTTTCCTTGCTGCTATTGTACCACAAGTTTTACCAGGTTATATTGCTAACTGCCTCTTCTGCTTTGAGGGGAATGTAAGATATGCCTCTATTTTAGGTTATGTAGGTGCTGAAGGCTTAGGCCTTATCCTTAATGAGAAAATTGGTTGGAGAGAATATGGAAGTGTAGGGATGATCCTAGTAGCTTTATTCGTAACCGTTATGATTATTGAAGGTATTAGCCATTACTTACGTAAAAAATTAACTTAAAAGGAGGATAACAACATGAATGAACGTATTCAAACACAGCTTAACAAACAACCAAAAACATGGATCTTTCAAGTTATTTCAGTATTAATTGTTGTCATTCTCATTGGATGGTCTAGTACTGCAGTCAATTTCAAAGGGGTTACAGCCGGAGGTATGGGCGTAGCAAGTAGTATTGTCAAAGGGATTTTTAACCCAGATACACAGCTTCTTTTCAACTTTACTAACCAAGGTGTGCCTTATTTATTATTAGAAACAGTATGTATTGCTTTCCTAGGAACTATAGTAGGTGCTATTTTAGCTATTCCAATAGCTTTCTTAAGTGCAACAAATCTTGTGCCTAAACCAATTGCTCTTATTGGGCGTGTACTTATTATGGCAATCAGAACAATTCCGACTTTTGTTTATGGATTAATGTTTATACGTGTAACAGGCCCAGGACCGTTTGCAGGACTTTTAACCATGTCTGTTGCATCTATTGGTATGGTTTCAAAAATGTATATAGAATCTATTGAGGATTTAGATACAAAAATTCTTGAATCTTTTGAAGCTAGTGGTTGTACAACTTTCCAAAAGATTAAATATGGCATCCTACCACAGCTCATGCCAGATTTTGCATCAACTATTATTTATCGTTTTGATATGAACTTAAGAGACGCAACAGTACTTGGATTAGTAGGTGCAGGTGGGATTGGTGCACCACTGATTTTTGCTATGAATGCTTATAAATGGAATCAAGTAGGTGCTATCTTAGCAGGACTTATTATCCTTGTATTAATAGTAGAATGGATTTCATCTAAAATCCGTGTCAAACTTGCACGTGGATAAAATGAATAGAAAATAAGAATAGATACTAAAAAGGAGCTATTACATAAATGATATGTAATAGCTCCTTTTCTATGTCAAGAAACAAGTTGATCACAGAAAATAAGGCCTTTAGGATCACCTAATAATGTATTTAGGAAGCCCTCATAAATCAGATTTAAATCAGAGTGGGTTCTAAAATCTTTGGCAGTTGTAAGAATAGGTTCTTTATTAAATTCTAAAATGCCAGCTTCACTTAATATGTAAGAAACAAATTGAGAACAAAAATAACTATGTTTAGGTTGAATCTTGATATTAAAAAGGCGTCCAATAACACCAAGGATATTATATTTATATTTTTCTTCTTCTAAACAAAACTCGCTAAGTAAAGAAGTAAGCTTTTCATATTGGACATCACTAATAGTTAAACGGTACATTTGACATTCTGTTTTTGGAAAAGCAGCTACCCATTTGATATAGTCTTCGCATCTAAACCCACCAATAAAAGGATTACGAATTTTTTTGCGGCTAAAACTATAACCATGTGTAAAGTCATCTGTGAAAAGTAAAGAAACATGAGCATAAGGCTCACGAGTATACTTTTTTATTAAATAACAAAAGATGCTTTCAGTCTTAGTAAGCATAATATAGATTGTTTTCATACATACCTCCCCCATATCCTTTTATAAAAAGATATGAAGATATTATAAAGGAAATGTTGAAGAATATCAAATATCCTAAAGAAATAAAATTAAATGCTATGAAACAAAGTATTTTGACTCATACTAATTTAAAAATGACATTGAGGTGACAAAATGAATGAAAATGTAGAAGTACTTAACTTTATATATCAAAATTCAGAAATGGGAACAAATACTTTGACAGAACTTATTGAAATAGCAGGAGATGTACCTTTTGAACAAGTACTCCTTAAAGAGCTAGAAGGATATAAAGCAATTAATAAAGAAGCTATTAGCTTACTTGAGGCAGAAGATCATGAACCAAAAGGTATAAAGAAATTAGATCAGATTAAAACATACATTATGATTAAAGCATCCACATTAAACAATCAATCAGCATCTCATTTAGCTGAAATGCTTATACAAGGCAGTACAATGGGTACAGTAGATATGTGTAAGAAGTTAAATAGTTATAAAAATTTAAAGGATGAGGTACGCGCTTTAGGGCAGCATCTTTTAGAATTTGAAGAAGGAAATATCGAAGAGCTTAAAGAATATTTAAGACAAGGTCATGAATAAAAGGAGAGTACTATAAAGCACTCTCCTTTTATATGAAAACAAGGATAAAATAAACAATCTAGGGAATAAATAAAAGATGAATAGATATGTCAAAGATTATATAGTAAAGGAGAAAATTTCTATGAAAGACGAAATGGATTTAACACTTTCAGGTACACACAACAAACGTCTTAATAATGTAAATGCACAAAATAGTAATACAACAGCAGCGCTCAATGATACAAAGGAGCGTTTAAAAGATTCTAATGTAAGCATCCCAACTGAAGCTGGTGTTATAAATGCCAAAGAGTGGGTAGATAACGGAAGTAGATTATAAGTTAAAGGAGTTTACAAATGAGTAAAATTAAGATGACATTAGATGGGAATACAGCAGCAGCTTATGTAGCTTATGCCTATACAGAAGTTGCTGCCATTTACCCTATTACGCCATCTTCTACTATGGCAGAAGTGGTAGATGAATGGGCTGCTCAGGGTAGAAAGAATATATTTGATCAAAAAGTTAAAGTAGTAGAGATGCAATCTGAAGCGGGTGCTGCAGGTGCTTTCCATGGTTCACTACAAGCAGGAGCCCTTACAACTACTTTTACAGCATCTCAAGGTCTATTACTTATGATTCCTAATATGTACAAAGTAGCAGGGGAACTCTTACCAGGTGTATTCCATGTCAGTGCACGTGCATTAGCTGCTCAAGCTCTTTCAATATTTGGTGACCACCAAGATGTTATGGCAGCAAGACAAACAGGATGCGTTATGCTTGCTACAGGATCAGTACAAGAAGTTATGGACCTTGCTCCAGTTGCCCACTTAGCAGCTATTAAAGGTCGTCTACCTTTTATCCATTTCTTTGATGGATTTAGAACTTCACATGAAATCCAAAAAGTAGAAGCATTAGAATATGATGATTTAAAAGGTTTAGTAGATCAAGAAGCACTTAAAGCATTTAGAGAAAATGCCCTATCACCAAATCATCCAGTAACTCGTGGTACAGCACAAAATCCAGATATTTATTTCCAAACTCGTGAAGCATCTAACAAGTACTATGAAAATATTGTAGGTATTGTAGAAGATTATATTCATAAGATGTCTGATCTTACAGGCAGAAAATATGGTCTATTTGATTATTATGGGGCAAAAGATGCAGAGCATGTTATTGTAGCTATGGGATCAGTCACTCAAACAATAGAAGAGACTATAGACTATCTTAATGCTCAAGGTAAAAAATATGGTCTTGTAAAAGTACATCTTTATCGTCCATTCTCTATGAAGCACTTCTTAGAGGTAATGCCAAGTACAGTTAAACGCATCGCTGTCCTTGACCGTACAAAAGAGCCTGGTGCTATGGGTGAACCACTTTATTTAGATGTACGTAACTGCTACTATGAAGCAGACACAATGCCTCTTATTGTAGGGGGGCGTTATGGACTTGGCTCTAAAGATACAACACCAAGTCAAATTAAAGCAGTATTTGATAACCTTAAACAAGATCAACCTAAAGATCATTTTACTATTGGAATCTATGATGATGTTACCCATACTTCTTTAGATGAAAACGAATTGATCGTTACAGAGCCAAAAAACATGATTCGTTGTAAATTCTGGGGTTATGGATCAGATGGTACAGTAGGTGCTAATAAACAAGCAATTAAAATTATTGGTGAGCATACTGATAAATTTGTTCAAGCATACTTTGACTATGACTCTAAAAAGTCAGGAGGTCTTACAGTATCTCACCTTCGTTTTGGTGATGAGCCCATTCGTTCAACTTATCTCGTAAAAGAGGCAGACTATATTGCATGTCATAACCAATCTTACGTGAATCTTTATGATTTAGTAGAGGGATTAAAACAAGGTGGTACATTTGTACTTAACTGTCAATGGAGCAAAGAAGAGTTAGAAGAAAAGCTTCCTACTAAGTTAAAACGTGGAATAGCAGAAAAACAAGCAGAATTCTATATTATCAATGCAACTAAAATAGCAGAAGAAATTGGACTAGGTAATCGTATTAATATGATTATGCAAGGTGCATTTTTCAAACAAGCAGGAATTATACCAGAAGCGGAGGCGGCTGAGTATTTAAAAGGTGCCGTAAATAAAGCTTATGGTAAAAAAGGTGAAAAAGTGGTTCAAATGAACTATAAAGCTATTGATGAAGGATTCGGTGCTGCAGTTAAAGTAGAAGTACCAAGTAGTTGGAAAGATGCTGATAGTGCAGATGAGAAAAGAGCGAATGAACCAGAATTTGTTGAAAAGATTATGCGCCCAATGGAAGCACAACAAGGTAATCGCTTAAAAGTTAGTGCCTTTGATGGTATTGAAGATGGTACCTTCCCATCAGGAACAACAGCTTATGAAAAACGTGGAATAGGTATTAATGTACCAGAATGGATTCTTGAAAACTGTATTCAGTGTAATCAATGTGCGTATGTTTGTCCACATGCATGTATCCGCCCATTCCTTTTAACACAAGAAGAACAAGATAAAGCACCAGCAAGCTTTGAGACTAAGAAAGCTATTGGTAAAGGCTTTGATGGATTAGGTTACCGTATGCAAGTAGATACAATGGACTGTACAGGTTGCGGTAACTGTGCAGATATTTGCCCAGCAAAAGACAAAGCACTTGTTATGAAGAAACTTGCAACACAAACAGATAAAGAGGTACCTAACTGGGAGTATGCAGTAAGTAAAGTAAGTGATAAAGGTCATCTAGTAGCTGGAAAGACTGTTAAAGATAGCCAATTTAAGACACCTCTATTTGAATTCTCAGGTGCATGTGCAGGATGTGGTGAAACACCATATATCAAACTTGTAACACAACTCTTTGGAGATCGTATGATGATTGCCAATGCTACAGGTTGTTCATCTATCTGGGGTGGTTCAGCACCATGTACACCATATACCTCTAATCATGAAGGTAAAGGGCCATCATGGGCAAATTCACTCTTTGAAGATAATGCTGAATATGGATATGGTATGTATTTAGGTGTAAAACATATTAGAGAAGGACTATCAGAAAATATTACTGCCTTAAAAGAAAAAGTAGGAGACAGTGAAAAAGCAGTTCTTGAAAATTGGCTTGCAAATAAAGACGATGGTGAAGCTTCTAAAGAGGCATCTAAAGCAGTCAGCGAACTCTTAGATAGCCTTTCAAATTCAGCTACTAAAGAACTTGTTGATAAAATTAAAGATAAACAAGATTATCTTGTTAAACGCTCACAATGGATTGTAGGTGGAGATGGATGGGCATATGACATCGGTTATGGCGGTCTTGACCATGTCCTTGCATCTGGAGAAGATATTAATGTCTTTGTATTTGATACAGAAATTTATTCTAATACAGGTGGGCAAGCATCTAAAGCAACACCTCTTGCTGCCATTGCCAAATTTGCCGCTGCTGGTAAACGTGCAGGCAAAAAAGATCTAGGTCGTATGGCTATGACTTATGGTAATGTTTATGTTGCGCAAGTGGGCATGGGTGCAGACAAAAACCAATTTATCAAAGCACTTATTGAAGCTGAAAGTTATAAAGGACCATCTTTGATTATTGCTTATGCACCATGTATTAGTCATGGTCTTAAAGAAGGTATGGGTAGAAGTATGGCCAATATGGAGCAAGCTGTTAAAGCAGGTTACTGGCATCTTTATCGTTATAACCCAGACCTTAAAGAACAAGGTAAAAATCCATTTATACTAGATTCTAAAGAACCAACAGAAAGCTTTAGAGACTTTATTATGAATCAAGTACGTTACTCAGCACTTGCAAAACAGTTCCCAGAAGTAGCTGAAGGTTTGTTTACTGAAACAGAACAGCAAGCAAAAGAACGTTATGAAATTTATAAAAAATTAGCAGAACAATAAAAATAAAAAATCCATCTTAATAAATTATTTATTAAGATGGATTTTTTATAGAAGAAAGATATAGAAAATAATATTGTATTTGACAAAAATGTATAAAAATGTAATAATTCAAATTAAAAATAAATAATAGTTCAAGATTTAATTACTTATAGGTTATCATTTATTTTTTACTTATTATAAATAGAAAATAGTAATGTACATGGGGGAAATATGAAATTAAAAACAATCAAAAAGATGATATTAGTTATGGGGATGAGTAGTTGGTTATTTAATCATACAGTAACCCTATATGCAAATGATTCAATAACAATCAATAGTAAGATTACTAAAATAAATAATATACCAGTGATTAATCAGTTTCCAGAATTGCCTACAGGGTGTGAGGCAACAGCACTGACTATGTTATTAAGATATTATGGTGTGGATGTGACAAAACAGCAGGTAGCAGATAGTCTTCCTAAAGAACCCGTATCTTACTATAAAAATGGTGTAAGATATGGAGGAGATCCTAATAAAGGATTTGTAGGAAATCCGTATTCAAAATCTAGCTATGGTGTATTTGAAAAGCCTATATTACAAGTCATTAATAAATACTTGCCTGAGCGAGGGGAAAACTTAACAGGGAAGACACTAGATCAACTCTTAGAAGTTGTAAAGGATGGAAGACCTGTTATGATATGGGCTACAATAAATATGCTAGACGTAGTTTATCAACAAAGATGGAGGTTGGATACGGGAGAAATGTTTAGTTGGCCTGGTAATGAACATGCTTTATTATTAGTAGGCTATGACTCAACATATATTTATTTAAATGATCCTTATACGGGACAAGAGAAAAAGTACAAACGAGAAGTCGTTGAAAATCGTTATAATACATTAGGCAAAAGAGCAGTAGCCATTTTACCAGAGGAAAAAGTATTAAAACTAAGCGTGAATGGAAGAGTGATTGAGGAGGTAGATGCACAAGAGATTATATATAAAGAAAATAAAGTATTTATACCTGTAAGCTATCTTACATATATAATGGATGATGTATCAGCTACTTATAGAGATAGGATAGTATATTTAGATATCAAAGGTAGAGAAGTACAGCTAGATACGAGACAAAATAAAATGGATATAGTATTTAATGAAAAGAAAACAACAGAGCTATCTTATGAAGTTAATAAAGGTATTACACGAATAGAACTAAATGGCTTAACAGAACTTTTGCCTATTACATACAGTGTGCAAGATGAGCAATTATTAATGGATGTATATAAAGTATTGGAAATATCAGTAGATAACGAACTAATCGTTACAGAAGAGGGGAAGGATATACTATTAAAAGATGAACATATATTTATTCCAGTCAGTTATATAAGTCAATTTATAGATTCCTTTAACTATGAATATAAAGATAAAAAAGTCTATATACAACTAGAGGGTCAATCTTATATATTAGAAAGGGAACAAGATTATATTGATATAGTATTAGAAGATGGAAGTGTAGTTCCGCTACATTATTGGATAGAAGATGGTATAACTAGAATAGAACTTGATGCATTAATACAATATATGGGTTACGAGTATGTTATTCAAGATTCAACAGCTTTTATAAATAGGTATTTAGATGAAGAAGAAAATGAAGAATATGAACAGTGTATTTAAGGCATAAAAGGGAATTAAAAAAGGAGCAGAAGAATTAAAAGATAATTCTTCTGCTCCTTTTTCAATTTTGTGGATAATAAGTGTAGGTACTCATATTGCTTAAAAATTTGACAAGGTCGGCAGGTGATTCTTTTAAACCATTTTGAAGCCAAACTTGGATAACTGATAAGATCCCCCCAATAGAATATTTGATTAAATAATCTAGAAATACGCCATCAAGTTCTGGACTTTGTACGAGGGATTCAATATCAGCCTTATGGGCAATATAAAGTATACGATCTAAGAGTTGGCTGCCTCTTTGATTGCAAAAGAGTATTTTGCATAAAGACTGATTCTCGGCAATTAGCTCAAAGATACTGATGAGTAACGTATTAAGATGAGTTTCTAATGGCATTTCTAATACGTATTCTAATATTTGATTAAAAAGTTCATCTTCCATAGATTGTAAAAGATCATAAGCGTCTTTGTAATGAGAATAAAATGTGCCCCTATTAATATCAGCCTTTTTACAAATATCTGTAACAGTGATCTGATGAATTTCTTTATCTTGCAGTAATTCAATTAAGCTCTCTTTAATTACTGTTTTGGTATATATAATTCTGCGATTTCCTTTAATTCCAGCCATTTTGTTCACCTTTTATGTCTTTTAGTCATTAACAATTTAAAAATAAATGGTATTAAATAGACATATTTTTATAGAATGTCTATTTAATATCAATTTGAATAGATGTGATTATTGTTCTAGATAAGGCTATTCTTTATACTAACTATTATACTTATTATTGTACTATTAATCATACGGGGTGTCTACTTAATGACAAGAGTATGATTAATAATTTGAAATGAATGGAGTTGAATATGAATATGTCATATATACAAATTACCGATGAGTACAAAAGATATAAAATAGGAGAAAATGTTGTTGTTGCCAATGATGGTATTACTTTTTCAGTAGAAAAAGGTGAATTAGTTATTATATTAGGACCCAGTGGAGCTGGGAAGTCTACTGTACTTAACATACTTGGAGGTATGGATACTTGTGATGAAGGACAGGTCATTATTGATGGTACAGATATTGCCAAATTTAATAATAGACAGTTAACCAGTTATAGAAGAAATGATGTAGGTTTTGTATTTCAATTTTATAACCTAGTGCAGAACTTAACGGCAAGAGAGAATGTAGAACTTGCTACTCAGATTTCAAAAAATGCTTTAGATGTAGACCAGACTCTTGAGCTTGTAGGCTTAAGTCATAGAAAAGATAATTTTCCCTCTCAACTTTCAGGTGGAGAGCAACAAAGGGTATCTATTGCAAGAGCTATAGCTAAGAATCCAAAACTTTTACTTTGTGATGAACCAACAGGTGCACTTGACTATAAAACAGGTAAACAAATATTAAAAACGCTACAAGATACTTGTAAAAATACAGGTACAACAGTTATTATTATCACTCATAACTCAGCACTTGCTCCTATTGCAAATAGAGTAATTAAGATTAATGATGCAAAAGTTAGAAGTGTGGAAATCAATCAAAGTCCTGTACCGGTAGAATCTATAGAATGGTAGAGGTGATCAAAGATGAAAAATAGTACACATAGTAAATCTATAGTAAGAGAGATTCTATCATCAAAAGCAAGATTTGCATCCATATTGGTTATTATCTTTTTAGGGGTAGCTTTTTACTCAGGTATTAAATCAAGTGGACCAGACATGGAAGCAACTATTAATGAATTTTATAGTAATCAGAAACTTATGGATAGTAGAATTGTATCCAGTTTAGGTCTTACTAAAAATGATTTAATGTTACTCGCAGAGGATGAAAGTATATTAGAATATGAGGCAGCACAAAGTTTAGATGTGAATCTAACAAATAAAAATAGTGTTGTTAAATTTATGAGCTATAACCCTAGAAGTATAAGTGGTATTAATCAACTTGTTATAGTAGAAGGGCGCCTTCCACAAAAGCCAGGAGAGATTGTACTTGATGAAAAGGCGTTGCAATTTGATAAAGAATTAAAGATAGGTGATCTCTACAACATTGAGTCAGATGAAGATACAATGGAGATGTTTAATCGTACAGCATATGAGATTGTTGGCTTTGCAAAACATCCAATGTATATCGATAAAGATTCTAGAGGTAGTACAACTATTGGAAAAGGTAGTATAGATTACTTTGCAGTTGTTAATGAGTCTGATATTGCAATGGATGTTTATACGGAAGTTTATGTAAGGTTTAAAAATGTAGAGGGTGTTGCCCCTTATAGCCAAGCATACAAAGAAAAGATGGAAGAGAATAACAAACATTTAAAAACATTATTTTCAGGAAGAACAAAAGCAAGAATAGAAGAGGTTAAGGCAGAAGCAAAGATAGAAATTGATAAAGGGTATAAAGAAATAGAAGATGGTGAAGGAGAACTTGCCAAAGGGGAAAAAGATATAGCAGAAAGTAAGCTAGAGCTTGCAAAGGCACACAAAGACTACGAGCAAGGCTTATTAGATTATGAAAAAGGTATTAAAGATGGTGAAGCACAATTAGCAGAAGGGGAAAGTCAGCTTGTACAAGGTAGAAATGAACTTACTACACAAAAACAACAGTTTGAGACAGGTGAAAAACAGCTTCAAGAAGCTAAAGTACAGTTAGACCAAGCGAAAGAAGAACTTTTAGCAGAAGGTATTGATCCAGACAATGATTTAAGTACGTATCAAGAACAAATTAAGAACTTAAATCGTTTAATCAATACTTATGATGAACTTGCAAAAGATATAAAAAATATTGCAGGACAAACGTCACAAGGTAGTGCAATACCAAGTGAGAAGATTCAGTACTGGAAAGGCATGATTTTGGATGCTAGTTTAGGTCTAAGTGAATTAAATGGTTTAATCGATCAATTAGCAAAGGCACCAACTCAGATTGATTTAGCTATAAATATAGCTCGAAATATTGATGTAATTAAGTTAGGTAATGAGGAAAATAGAGCACAACTACAAAATGTAGTTGAAGGAATAATCCAGTATCACAATGGACTCACTCAGTACAAAGAAGAACTAAAAACTTTCAATGATGGAAAAGTACAGATTGCGCAAGCCGAGAGAGAATTAGATCAAGCCAAAAGTGAGCTAGAGCAAGGAAGAAGAGAGCTTGAAAAAGGTAAGATTGAAGGAAAAGTAGAGCTTGAAGAAGCTAGAGTGCAATTAGAAGATGCTAAGATTCAACTTGCTGATGGTGAAAAGGAAATTCAAGATAATAAGCAAAAATTAGTAGAAGCTAGAGAAGAAATAGAAAATGAAAAGGCTAAATTAAATGATTTAGATAGTAGCAAGTATTATTTCTTTGATCGAACAGATAACCCAGGGTATTCAACCTATGGCGATTCTATACAAAGTTTAGATAATATTGCTTCTGTTTTTCCAGTATTTTTCTTCTTAGTTGCCATCTTAATTTGTTTAACTACAATGACAAGAATGGTAGAAGAAAAAAGGGGGGAGATAGGTACATTGAAGGCTCTTGGATATACTAACTTAGAAATTGCTAAAAAGTTTGTAGTGTATTCAGCCTTAGCAAGTATTATAGGAGCAATTCTTGGAATTTTAGTAGGAAGTAGTGCACTTCCTTATATTATTAATAGTGCTTATGCAAGTATGTTTGATACACCAGAACTTAAGATACACTACTATACTTCATATATTGTACAATCTATGATCTTGTCTATATTATGTACAGTAGGAGCTTCTGTGTTTGTATTAATGGAAGAACTAAGAGATCATCCTTCAAATCTCATGAGACCTAAGGCACCAAAGCTAGGGAAAAAGATATTCTTAGAGAGAATTATACCTTTATGGAGAAGGCTGAATTTCAATCAAAAGGTAACCTTTAGAAACTTATTTAGATATAAGCAACGTATGATTATGACTGTACTTGGGATAGCAGGGTGTATGGCTATGCTTGTAACAGGTTTCTCTTTGAAAAAGTCTAATTCAGAGTCAATGGAGAAGCAGTTTAGTCAGATGATTCAGTACGACGCGATGGTTGTATTTAATGAAGATGTAACAGAAGAAGAGAATCAGGCTTATGAAGAAACATTGAATCAATTACAAGGTTATGAGTCAAGCTTAGATATACATCAAGAATCGATCACATTTAGAAAAGAAGGAATGAATAAACAAACAGTTATGTTATATGCTCCTAAAGATGTAGAGGCATTAAATAACTATATGACACTCCGAGATAGGAAGACTCAAGAGACCTATCACCTTTCTAATGATGGAGCAATTATAAACGAAAAGCTAGCAAAACTATTAGGTGTATCTAAAGGTGATATAATAACATTCCAAGATTCAGATGCAAATACTTATGAAGTTAGAGTAGATGCTATAACAGAAAACTACTATGGACATAATCTCTATTTATCACCACAGTACTATGAAGAGGTATTTAATAAAGCAATTACTTATAATGCACAACTTCTAAAATTTAGCTCAGAACAAAATGAAGATAGTGTACAAAGCATATTAATGGACACCGATAAAGTAATCAATGTAACGTTAGTTTCAGTATTAGAGAATTCTAGTATGGATTCTAGTTTAGATATGGTTATGTTAGTGTTAATTGTATCTTCAGGGTGTTTAGCCTTTGTTGTATTATATAATCTAATTAATATTAATGTATCTGAACGTATAAGAGAGTTGTCAACGATTAAAGTTTTAGGATTCTTTGATAATGAAGTGACCATGTACATCTTCAGAGAAAATATTATTTTAACGCTATTAGGCATACTTGTAGGCTCAGTTATGGGGAAAGTACTTTTTAGTTTTATCTTAATGACTGCAGAGACAGATACAATGATGATGGTACCAGATATTTATATGAGCAGTTATATCACATCAGGATGTATGACACTTATGTTTGCATTTTTAGTTATGATTATGATGCATATTAAATTGAAAAATATTGATATGATTGATGCATTAAAATCAGTTGAATAATTTAAAAAATATAAAAGCCCTCTTAAGGAACCTTTGCATAAAGGTAAATCTTAAGGGGGCTTTTAATATAATAACTAAAAATACTATTTAAGAAAATCTAGCATAGGTGAGAGCATTTCTATACCCTCTAATAATTGTGGGAGATTTTCTGGTGGAACGCTTTGTAGTTTAGAGATAAGGCGCTCTTTTATGATTTGACGCTGACCTTCTAAGACCTTTTTAGCTTTTGGTGTGGCTGCTACAAGGATGACACGTCTATCAGTAGGATCTTCAGAACGAGAAACAAGATTCTCTAAAATAAGTTTGTCAATAATAGGGGTCATATTAGGTTTTGAAATACAGAGTTTATCTGCAATATGAGATACAGAGGCAGGTCCATTGTGCACTAGGTAGAAAATAACCTTTACCTGAGATGGAGGAATAGGCAAACTTTTAAGGAACTCCTCTTGATTAAAAATTTTAGTGTTTAATTTTACAACCAATTCAAATAATTGATCAGATATATTAGGTAAATTGGTAGTATTCATAATAAAGTCTCCTTTGTAAACGGCTAATTATTTTTAGTATACCCCAAACATCTTAGTTACACAAATAAAAGTTATTGACTTATAATAGTTATGAAAATATAATTAATACAAAATCATAATTAAAAGAGACAACTTTGAGGAGGAAAAGCGATGTTGAAGATGATTAAGTATTTAAAACGATCAGCTTTGTCTATATTAGTAATCGTTGTATTACTTATGGTGCAAGCAATTTGTGACCTTTCATTGCCAGATTATACATCTAATATTGTCAATGTAGGTATTCAACAAGGTGGCGTAGAAAATGCTATACCTAAAGTAATTCGCAAGACAGAGTTAGATAAACTCACACTATTTATGTCAGACGAGGAACAAGAGTTAGTAAAAGCAAATTATATACTGGTTGATGGAAGTGAGGTCAATGAGTATCCTCTTGCAGCAACGGAACAAGTTTATAAATTAAACACTAAAGATAAAGAAGTTAAGGAACAACTTAATAATATATTTGGTAGAGCTATTTTACCTCTTTCAGCCCTTTCAAAAATGGATGAACTACCTTCTGGTATAACTATTCCAGAAGGTACAGATGTTACACAAATGATTGCTCAGATGCCAAAAGAGCAATTAGTAGCGATGCAAGAAAAAATCAATGAGCAATTTGCTAATATGCCAGAAAGTATGATTACTCAATCAGCAACACAAGTTGTAAAAGCTGAATATGAAGCTATTGGACTTAATATGGAAAAAATGCAATCAAATTATATCCTATACTCTGGTGGATTAATGTTACTAATTGCTCTTATAAGTATGGCAGCTACTGTAACAGTAGGGTTCTTAGGTGCACGTGTAGCAGCAGGACTTGGACGTGATTTAAGAGGAAAAGTGTTCAACAAAGTTGTATCTTTCTCAAATGCAGAGATTGATCAATTCTCAACAGCTTCTCTAATTACAAGAAGTACAAATGATATTCAACAAATTCAAATGCTTATGGTTATGCTCCTTAGAGTTGTATTCTATGCACCAATTCTAGGACTTGGTGGTGTAATTAAAGTCCTTGGTACGAATACTTCTATGGCATGGATTATTGCTGTAGCAGTTATGGCTATTTTAACACTTGTATTAGTATTATTTGCAATTGCTATTCCAAAGTTCAAAATGGTTCAGAAGTTAGTAGATAAAGTAAACCTTGTTATGAGAGAAATTCTTACAGGTATGCTTGTTATTCGTGCATTTAGTACCCAAAAACATGAAGAAGAACGTTTTGATAAAGCGAATAAAGACTTAATGAAAACAACATTATTTGTAAATAGATCAATGGCAACAATGATGCCAATCATGATGCTTATTATGAACTGTATCACCGTACTTATTGTATGGAAAGGTGCTCATAGTGTAGATGCAGGAACAATGCAAGTTGGTGATATGATGGCATTTATTCAATATACAATGCAGATTATCATGAGTTTCTTCATGATTTCTATGGTATCTATTATGCTTCCAAGAGCATCAGTATCTGCGTTACGTATAGAAGAAGTCTTACAAACAGAAGTAACCATTAAAAATCCAAAAGCAACAAAAGCTTTTAATCAAGCACAAAAAGGTATTATAGAATTTAAAAATGTATCTTTCAGATATCCTAATGCGGAAGAAAATGTACTTATGGACATTAACTTCGTAGCAAAACCAGGTCAGACAACAGCGTTTATTGGAAGTACAGGAAGTGGTAAGTCTACATTGATTAACCTTATTCCAAGATTTTATGATGCTACACAAGGTGAGATTCTTGTTAATGGTGTCAATATCAAAGATGTAAGTCAACATGACTTAAGAGAAAAAATAGGTTACGTACCTCAAAAAGGTGTATTGTTCTCAGGTACAATTGATAGCAACTTAAGATATGGTACACAAGATGCCACACAAGATCAAATTGAAAAAGCAGCCAAGATTGCTCAAGCATCAGACTTTATTGCTGCCAAACCAGAAGGTTTTGACTCAGAGATTGCACAAGGCGGTACCAATGTTTCAGGAGGACAAAAACAACGTCTTTCTATTGCAAGGGCTATTGCAAAAGATCCTGAAATCTATATTTTTGATGATAGTTTCTCTGCACTTGACTACAAAACAGATGTGGTACTTCGTAAAGCACTTAAACAGGAAACAGTAGATAGTACGGTACTCATAGTAGCTCAACGTATTAGTACAATTCTTCATGCAGATCAAATCATTGTATTAGATGAAGGAAGAATTGTAGGAAAAGGAACACATGAAGAGCTTCTTAAGAACTGTGAAGTTTATGAGCAAATTGCTTTATCACAACTTTCAAAGGAGGAGCTAACTCATGAGTAATCAAAGACAACAACCAAAAAGAGGGTTTAGTCCAGGTGGTGGACACGGTCCAATGGGGGCTATGGGTGGTGAGAAAGCAAAAGATTTCAAAGGCACAATGAAAAATTTAATTAAATACCTAGCTCCATTTAAAATTTCTATTATTACAGTTGTTATTTTTGCAATAGGAAGTGCATCTTTCTCTATTGTAGGACCTAAATTATTAGGTAAAGCAACAACAAAGATTTTCGAGGGACTTGTAAGCAAAGTAAGTGGTGGAAGTGGAGGAATCGACTTCACTTACATTGGTAATATGCTTTTATTCCTATTAGGTCTATATATTATTAGTGCATTGTTCTCTTTCATTCAAGGTTTTGTAATGTCAGGAATATCACAAAAAGTATCTTATAATCTTAGAAAAGCAATTTCTGAGAAAATGAACCGTATGCCGCTTAAGTATTTTGATACTAAAACACATGGTGAAGTACTTTCAAGAGTAACAAATGATGTAGATATGATTAGTAATAACCTTAACCAAAGTATGACACAAATGATTACATCCATTACAACTTTAATAGGGGTACTCATTATGATGTTCTCTATTAGTTGGGTGATGACACTTGTTGCTTTATTAGTACTTCCATTATCTATGGTGTTTATCACACTTGTAGTTAAGAAATCACAAAAATACTTTAAATCACAACAAGAATACCTTGGTCATGTAAATGGTCAGGTAGAAGAAATATATGGTGGTCACAATATTGTAAAAGCTTTCAATGGAGAAGAAGTAGCAGTAGAAGAGTTCAACAAACTTAATGATACACTTTATAATTCAGCTTGGAAATCTCAGTTCTTATCAGGTATGATGATGCCAATTATGAGCTTTATTGGAAACCTTGGCTATGTAATGGTATCCATTCTTGGAGGATGGCTTGCAATTAAAAATACGATTGAAGTAGGGGATATCCTTTCATTCATTCAATATATGAGATCATTTAATCAACCGATCGCACAGACAGCTCAAGTTGCTAACTTAATGCAGTCAACAGCAGCTGCAGCAGAGCGCGTTTTTGAATTCTTAAATGAAGAGGAAGAAGAACAGTTTGCGAAAGAGCCAGTAAGTATAGATAATCTATCAGGATATGTGGATTTTGAACATGTTCACTTTGGTTACAATCCAGAAAAGATTATTGTTAATGACTTTACAGCACATGTAAGACCAGGTCAAAAAGTAGCTATTGTAGGACCAACAGGAGCAGGTAAAACAACAATGATCAAGCTTCTTATGCGTTTCTATGATGTAAACTCAGGAGCTATTCGCCTTGATGGTCATAATATCAAAGATTTCAATAGAAGTGAACTTAGAGATGCTTTTGGGATGGTACTCCAAGATACATGGTTATTTAATGGATCTATTATGGAAAATATCCGTTACGGTAATTTAGAAGCTTCAGATGAACAGGTTATTAAAGCAGCAAAAGCAGCTCGTGTACATCACTTTGTAAAAACACTTCCAGATGGTTACAACATGGTGCTTAATGAAGAAGCAAGTAATGTGTCTCAAGGGCAAAAGCAACTTCTTACTATTGCAAGAGCAATCTTATCAGATCCTAAAGTACTTATTCTAGATGAAGCAACAAGTTCAGTAGATACACGTACGGAGGTACTCATTCAACAAGCAATGGAAAACCTTATGAAAGGTCGCACAAGCTTTATTATTGCCCACAGATTATCCACTATTCGTAATGCAGATCTTATTCTTGTAATGAAAGATGGGGATATTGTTGAACAAGGAACACATGATAATCTTCTTGCAGCAAATGGATTCTATGCATCACTTTATAATAGCCAATTTGAAAATACAGAAGAGGCTTAAAAAATAGTAAATTCTAAAGAGGGTGTTACACAATAACCAATGAGGTTAACTGTGTGACACCCTCTTTTGGTATCAAATGAATTCAGATTTTAAAATGTAATGGTATGTCATTAGGACTTGCAAAAAATGTGTTTTTATACCCTATGGAAAATGTACGTGGTTTGAAATTAAAGTTTTAGGATAAACTTATTTTAGACGATCACGTAGTTTTGAAATGTACTCTTCAAGATGAATAAAGTGAAAGCTAGGAAATGCATCTAATAGACGGTCATGGAGAATATTTTTAATAGCTACTTTTTTATTCATTTCATTTTCAAGATAAGTAATGAATTCAGCACACCTTAGGTTACGCTGTCCTTCTGAGAGTAAATGTTTTTCTTCTAGAGATGAAAGTTTATTTTCGAGTAAATACAACTTTTCTTTCAAAGTAGTGTTTAGTTCAGAGATTGAATGAACACGGTCTTTGAGAGATGTAATGGTGTAGAGCGTTACAACAATATCTACACACAAAATAATATTAAATCCCATCACAATAAGTGGGAGAAACGTACTAGGTATATTGAAGATTCCTTTAGTCAAAAAAGGATGGATCCCATAGACAAGTATCAAACAAAGTAAGCCAAATAGTGTAGAATTAAGTAGGCAGACACGTCCATGAATATTAAAGTGGTGCTGAGAATAATCCCACCAATGGGCATGAAAGAGCTTTTCTAAGAGAAAGCTTGTTATGTATTCTAATAGACTTGTAACTATAATACCCAATAGAAATACCAGTAAAGGATAGGGATAAAAAGGCCATAAAAAGTGAATAACAAGTAGTGCGCCAAATCCATAGACTGGACAGTAGGGACCATTTAAAAAGCCTCTATTAATAAGTTTTTTTCTAGGAATAGAACAATAGATAACTTCAGACAACCAACCTAGCATACTATAAAGTACAAAGTATAAACTATTAATATAGAAATTCAACATTAGGAACCTCCTTTTTACTTTTTCATCTGAACGAAAGAATCTTGTTTATGATATGATAAGAGATGACTAGATTAGACTATGGACATTTTAAAGGAGAATAGAATTATGCCAATGTTACGTATTCGTGGTATTCAAATGCCAAAAATAAAACAAGTAAGCCGTGATCTTGTAAATGATCTTGCAATGATTGTGGGCTGTCCAAAGGATTACTTTACACTTGAATGTATGCATACTACTTTTATTTTGGAAGGTAAAGAAGTAGAGCCTCCTACAATTATTGAAGTAGCCTGGTTCGAACGTGGTCAGGAAGTACAAGATAAAGTCGCAGAATGTATTACAAAATACTTTGGAGCAGGTATATCATGTCTTGAAGTATATTTTGTGCCACTTAAGGAAAGTAGTTACTATGAAAATGGTCAACATTTTTAAAGTATACGTATTCTACAAAAGAAAAGAGATGAGAACAGGTGATTGATATTCCTAGTATCTATCAAGAAAGACTTTTAGCAGTCTATGAGCATTTTAAAGCTTTAGATCTTGGAGAGTATGAAGTTTATCTCTTTGGTAGTTATGCTAAAAGAGAAATTAAATCCACCAGCGATATTGATCTTCTAATCTTATTAGAGAGACCCTTAACACCGAAAGAAGCTAAGATGCTGCGTATGGATTTAAGAGAAGACTATGAGGAAAAAATACACTACACTTATGAAGTAGATGTGAAAATTTATAATAAGGCACGTTTTTATGAGTTAGCCAGTAAACTCTCATTTGAAAGTGAAATTACAAAATATATGCTGCCATTAAAGGAGGCGGTGTGTGGTGAATAGGTCTATGCTTGACTTTGCCAACACTGATTATGAACTGATTCAACACATTAAAGATGTAAAGGGGATGGAAGATCCTACAATCGTCAACTGCCAGCAGTGTGCAGAAAAATACTTAAAACATCTTGTACGTGAACATGCAAATGAAGTTATGCGTAGTCATAGTCTTTCAGCAATGATTGCTAAACTTGAAGAGGCATTTCCTGAATTACAGGATTTTAAACGTATTGCCAGGTTTTTGACAGATAGTTATTATGATAGACGTTATGAGAGTGAAGATTATGTCTTGCTCGAGCCAGACGAATATGAAGACTATCTCAATCAAAGCTTAGAACTCATAGCTTATCTTAGAAAGTTATGTGGTCTTGAATAAAATAAATAAATCTTTAGAAAATCCTTAGAAATGCTCCTTATACTATTAAACAGATGCCGGTCATCAGTTAAAAGATAAGGAGTGTTTTTTATGGAGAAAAATGGTCAATGTATAGATTTAGTAAGTGAAGTGAAGCAACAAGAGGGTGTAAATAGGAGTGTAGTACCAATATGGAAAAATGGTTTAACGGGATTTCAGCTTAAAGTTATTGCATTAGTATTGATGGTATTTGATCATATTCATTATTTCTTTGAGTATACAGGGCAAGTGCCTACATTATTTTCCCAACTTGGGAGGATATCGGGGTATCTCTTTTTATATATGGTATTAGAAGGATTTAGTCATACACGTAGCCGAAAAAAATATATCCGACGTATGTATGGTATGTCTGTTTTGATGGGAACGATTAATTATTGTATTGCAACCTTTGGGCTCAGCAGGCCAGATGGATTTTATCCGATAAATAATATTTTTGCAACGTTTACACTTATTCTAATATTAATAGAAGGAATAGAGTGTTTGAAACAGAAGAAAAGAGTACAGGGTATAGCATTTTTAGCAGTGGGGATATTACCAAATTGTCTAGCCTATTTATTACCAATGAGTATGATGCCAGTATTAGGATTAGTGATGACAACAGTTTTACCTTTACCAATGTTTGTTGAAGGAGGAATCTTCTATGTAATAGCAGGTTTAATCCTTTATGGCTTCAAGAAGCGTAAAGTACTTCAAATAAGTGTATTTGGGATATTTACATTACTATGGACAATAGGAATGCCTCTTTTAATGGGAATAGACCTTACAGTAGCCAATTTATTTACAACTTACTATGAGTGGATAGGAATCTTTGCAATTCCTTTCATGTGTTTATACAACGGCCAAAGGGGACGTAGTATGAAAGGATTCTTCTATGCCTTTTATCCAGTTCACGTTTATGTATTTTACATTTTATCTTTTATATTTTTCAAAGGATAAGAGAAACCTTAACTCAATTTTTAAAAGGATTCTATAGGGATAAGACATATCAAATGAATAAGATATAATTGATTAAATGGAGCTTTCATGAGGATGTATAAAGGTGTAGACTAAAGGTGTTAAGATGAGTTCCAAGAGAAATGAGTAGGATAAAGATAGGAAGTGTGCAATGAGTAGGATTTTGGTGGTGGATGATGAAGCAGATTTAGTAAAACTAATTGCAAATGTATTAAAGAAGGCAGGACATGAAGTTGTCACTGCCTTTTCAGCATATGAAGTATTAGAAAAAGACTATAGGTTTTATGATTTAATATTATTAGATGTGATGATGCCAGGAATGGATGGCTTTGAGCTTTGCAAGCAGATACGTCATCAAGTAGATGTACCTATTATTTTCTTAACGGCAAAGAGTATGGAAAATGATATTATGTATGGATTAGGTATAGGAGCAGATGACTATTTAACTAAACCTTTTGGTACAGGTGAGTTAAGAGCGCGTGTAGAAGCGCATTTAAGGAGAGAGCAACGGGAGAAAAAACATACTTTGCATGTATCGGGGCTGGACTTTGATCTTTCAGGCAAAGAAGTGTTAGTGAATGGGGAGAAGATTAATTTAACTAAAAGTGAATATCTTATTTGTGAATATCTTGCTCATAATAAGGGACAGGTTTTTACAAAAGAAAGTATATATGAAAAGGTCTATGGGTACGAGGGAGAAAGTGATGTGAGTACGATTACAGTGCATATCAAAAATATACGTATTAAGCTGAAACCTTATGGCCTTGTGCCTATTGAAACAGTTTGGGGGATTGGTTATAAATGGGTATAAGAAAAAGAACACTTAAAAGTATTTTTATAGAATACATGATTGTTATTGGCACTACCAGTTTGCTAATCTTAGCCATTGTATCTTTAGTCATGAATATACTTGTACAGACACAGTTTATTTTGCCAGCTAACTATGAGGAGCAGAAGGTATTCAAGGTACGTGACACATTAGGAGGAAAAGAAACTATAAGCCTAGCGGATATACCAGGTGGATGTCGTTACGCCTTATTTGATATAGAGGAGAATTTATTAGGAACAAATCTAAAGGCATCAGAAGTAGAGCGTGCAAGATTATATGTGCAAACTGGAGATAAACCAGATGGACTAACCCAATATATTTTAGTGGAAGGTAAACAACAATGGTGCGTATTACTATATAGAATAGGTGCACACTATAGCTCTCCTATTTTAGAAAAGTATCTTCCTAATGTAGAGCTTTTATTTATACTTATATTAGTAGGGAGTATAGTGTTAGGAGTAAGTATTGTATCTGGTATTTATGTTAAAAGAATTAAGCGTGCGCTTATCCCTTTAGAAGAGGCTGTAGAACAAATTAAAAATCAAAATTTAGACTTTCAGGTAGCACCTACTTCTATAAAGGAATTTAATGAGATTAGTGAGTCTCTCGAACAACTAAAGGAAGCTTTAGGCGATGCACTTAGAGTGCAGTGGAATTTGGAAAAAAGGAAAAGAGAGCAAATGGCTGCCATTGCACATGATATTAAAACACCTCTTACAATTATAAAAGGAAATGCAGAGTTACTTGTTGAAGATGATACATTAGATGAAGAACAAAAAGAATATAGTGGATATATCTTGAAAAATAGCAAGCAGATCCAAGACTATGTGACATTATTATTAGATATTTCTCATTCGGATGAAATAGGCACATTAAATAGAAAAAGGGTGAGCCTTAAGACATTTATGGAAGAGGTAAGCCAGCAAGGTGGACAACTTGCTGAGGTTAGACAAGTTCAATTTGAAGTGGCAGATAGAACTGAAGAATATAAGATAAATATTGATAAAGAACTTTTGAACAGAGCTGTAATGAATATTATTAGCAATGGAATCGATCATACAAAAGAAATGACAAGGGTAACAATGGAAGTTGATGCAATAGGAGAGCATGCATATAGACAATTAAGTATAATCATCCAAGATGAGGGAAAAGGTTTTAGTGAGCAAGATTTGCAAAACGCTTGCAAGGAATTTTATATGGGAGAAGAAAGTAGGTCGCGTAAAGGGCACTACGGAATGGGACTTCATATTGCACGTCAGATTATAGTATTGCATGGTGGAAGTTTAAAACTTATGAATAGAGAAGATAGATCGGGAGCAAAAGTGATTATAATCATTCCACTAGTATAGGCAGAACATCAGTAGGGGGGAGATTAAATCAAATATTATAACGAGTCATGATGAATGAAACAAGCTAAGTAATAACTAGGACTTTAGGTGTGATAAAAACTAGAAGAATATGGTATACTATAGAAAAATCTATAGATAAAATGAGGAATGACAGATGTATTGCGTATTAGGAGATAAAGTACTTCAATGTGAAGTAAAAAGAAAAGATGAGAGAATGTCAGTATGTATGGTGGGTGCAGGAGCAAAAGAGCAACGTGTACCTAACAATTGCATCTTTTTAAATGAACAAGAAGCAAGAGAGTGTTTAAAGAAAAAACGTAGAAGCCAACAAGAAGAAGGTCAACAAGTTGCAAACAATGTACAACGTTGTAATGAACTCTATGAAGAACTTTTCAATGAGACAGGTATTGAAGTTCGTATGATTGATAGACAATGGACTATTAATATGGCAACTAAACATATTACAAGTCTCAAAAAGAAGTTAGCAGATAAGCCAGAAATGCACGCTAAAAATGTAAGTAAAGCCTTCCAAGCAGCGCCAAGCAAGAAAGAATCAGATATTAGAAGAGGGCGTAGTGGCTTTGATAAAAGACAAGCACCAGGCAAAAGCAAGGGCCAGGGTGGAAGCAAAAGAGGCAATAAATAGATTTAAATTGAGCTTATAAGAATAAACAACAAAAAGCTAACCCAAGACTGTCTCCCCCTTTTATCAAATGGACAGGTTTAGGTTAGCTTTATTGTTGTGTGGCAAAGTGCTCACGAAATAAGCTAGGTTTAACTTCAAAGTGAATGAGGCTTTTGTAAACTATGACTTATAAGTGGATGGTCTTGTAAGTGACTTAAGTAAGCGTCTATTAGTGAAAGGATGCAAGGCATAGATCACGATAAGTTGCTAGTTAAATAACTTTTAAGATTGTGCACATTAGAAACATAGACTACAAGAACTTGAAATTCTAAAAGAAGCTTAAGTTTAGCTAAAAAAGAGTGAGGCATATGGATAATGCAATGAATTTCTGAAGTTTGCCACAGCTAACAGAAATTCAATCCTAAGAAAAATAATATACATTTTAGGTAAGAGGGGGACCTAGAAATATAAAACTTTTCTTAGATAAAGAAATGCTATAAAGAACAGCCTAGGATGAGTTCTTAGTAGCCCATCTTTGCATTATATAAAAACTTTTAAGAGGTAAAAAGGTCATACTTTAGAAAGAAGAGTTAGCATTGTTTTAACCTCTAACCTATATATACAAATGAGAAGATAGAATCCGTCACATTTTTTGATGGAAGAATAGAGGATTGTAAGATATTTATAAAAAGATAAGTTGTTAATTGTACATATTGCTGATGAAATGAGTATAATAACTATTTTAATATATTCGCAGTATAGGAACAAAAATGGAATAGTGGTTGCACAAAAAGGTGATATTATTTTTGAAAAATAATATAATAGAACATTTTATGACTTTACGAGTAAATATTTATTTGCTTTCATAGAGATGCAGGTTATTTTTAATTATGAAATAAAGAAATTTGGATATAATACATTATTTGAGGATAAAATAAAAAAATGGGATATTATTAAACAATATATTTTAACCTATGTAGAGAACTAAGTAAAAATAAAGTATATGAACAAAGAGATACATTTATAAAGTACTTAAATAAACAATAAAGATAGATGAAGTAAATAGAAATAGGCGTAGGAGGAGAGATGATATGCAATCTATAACAAACCAAGAGGAAGTAAAAGAACAGATTAAAGCACATGACTTAGTGGTTGTCTACTTTACAGGAAGTGCTTGTGGTGCTTGTGAAGTGATTAAGGAGAAAGTAGAGAATATTCTTGCTAAATATCCAAAGATAAAGGCAATAGAAGTTAATGGTGAAAAATATCCTGAAGTGGCAACAAGTTTTGAAGTATATGCTCTCCCTCTTATGATTTTATTTGTACAAGAAAGAGAAAGTCTAAGAGTAGGGCGGAACTTAGATTTAAGGGAGTTTGAAGCAAAGCTTGTACGATATATAAAAATGATGTAAGAAGATTAAATAGAAGCACCATTAATGTTGGTTGATCTAACATTAATGGTGCTTCTATTATGGCTTTACAATAAGTTTAGTGGTATAAGAGACAGAGCCTTCAGGCCAAGTACCGATAATCTCGAAGATATATGTACCCTCTTCAGAAGGTAGGCCAAAACTATCAGTAGATGTGGAATAAAGGGTAGAAGACTCAGCAACCCAAGAGTAAATCTTTACATCAGTTGGTATAGTTGAAAAATTTAAAGAGATATTAGCTGATGGAGTGATCATAGTTCCACCCATTTTAAGGGCAATTTGGCTAGGGCTAGCAGCATCAGCAACAACGCTCTCACTTGTCAATAAGCCAGTTTGATAAGTCCAATGATAACCACCTTGAGTAATTGGAATTTGCTGATCGTTATATGTGAGTTGAAGTGTAGGAAGAGGGGGATGGGTATTTTTGCTACAGCCAAGAAGAGACAAGGTGATTATACATATTACAATTAATAATAGTTTTTTCATCTCTAGACCTCCCTATATATGATAATTTAGACGCATATTCTTATAAAAAAGTTCCTGAAATTAATGAAATAATGATAAAAGGATTATATTAGTTTATAATATTTTTATTTGGTGAGAAATTTTATAGGTTGAGAGAGGGGAATATGAAAGTATGAATAGACACTTTACAGTATCTATTTATGTTGTAAATAATAATAGAGTTTTACTTCATAAGCACAAAAAAGCCCAAATATTATTACCTGTTGGAGGTCATATAGAGTTAAACGAATTACCTGAGGAAACTGCTAAAAGAGAGGCTTTAGAGGAGACCGGAATTGAAATAGAATTATATGACATAGATAGCTTAAAGGATAAAAATATAGATAATGAGAGAGAAAAGGTATTGATTAATCCTATACACACCATATGGGGTGAGATTGAGAAGGGACATGAACATATAGACTTTGTATTTTATGCTACAAGTATGACTGATGAGTTAAGACCACAAGAGGATGAATCTCTTAATTTAAGGTGGTATTCGGAAAAAGAATTAAAAGAAATTAAAGATCACTTATTAAAGGATGTTTACTATATGGCACAAGAAGCTATTGAACTATGCAGATGCAAAAAGAAGTAACATCTATACATATCTAAACTAATAGTTAATCGTAGAAGGAACAATTTCATTTAAAATGAAGTTGCTCCTTTTACCCAAGGTTAATTCAATAAGTCTATCTTTGTTTCAATATCTTTTAGGAAGTCTTTTCTAGTTTCGTAGATAGTACTTTTAAAAAATTCGGCAGTGAAATCATCTTTAAAAGCATCGATTACTTTTTTAACAATAAGTAATTGTGTTTTTGATTTTTCTTTTTCACCTGCTTGGTTATAGAAATCAGCAAGTTTTATAAGCATTTCTATAAGAGAATCTGCAGATAGGTTTTTTTGTTTATGAGCTGCTTCATACATATCCTCTCCATCAAGCAATAGAGCAGCAACTTCTAACTTAGTAAAATAAAGCTCAGGAATCTTATTTATTGTTGCTTTAGCAAGACTGTATTCTCCTATAGATTTATATGCTTCTGCCAGAATACGGTATGCATCATATTTAATATCATCATGTTTTGTACATTCAATTAATATCTGACACATGTCTATAACTTCTGAGCTTCTTTCTGGTATAGGTATAACCCCAATGATGCAATTAAGTAGGATGTCATTACCAGGATATTTCTTTAATCCTTCACGTAATATTTTTTCACACATTTCAGCATCGCAATAATAATATTCACTTGATTTTATAACAATGTCATTAACATTGTTCTCGATTTCATAGAGATTAAAATCAAAGAGTTCATCTGTTGATACACCAAAGAATGAAGCGAGTGCAGGGATTAAACATACATCAGGCATAGTGGCGCCATTTTCCCATTTAGAGACTGCTTGAAATGAAATACCAAGATAATTTGCAAGTATCTCTTGAGAAATATTTTTCTTCTTACGTAAATATTTAATTTTTTCACCTAGTTTAATATTCATAAGTATTGCTCCTCATTATAAAGTAATCAGCGCTGGTTCTTATTAAAGTATAGCAGTTACTTTTGAGATATGAATAACTTATTTATTGAGAAATTTTCAACTATAGGTAGAATGATATATTTTATCAAAGACCTAAGTTGCTTTATTTGAGATAGATGAATTTATTAATAAAATATAGTGAAAAAATAGTAAAAATATAGTAAAATTTAATTTTATCAATCGTATATAAAGAATACTTAGAGAGAAGGAGAATTTACGATGATTCAATTAAATGTAGTTGGTTTAGAGGAAAGTTTAAATGAACCTCTTAGTTTACTAGGAAGACGATTTGAATTTGAAATAATAGAAACAGGAAGAATTTTAAAGTGCCTAGAAACTTCTATAGATGGATTGAAAGTAAAAGTGACAGGAGAAAATGCTGTTATAGAATATAAGAATATAAATACTTTATTTAGGGCAATAGGGTATGTTATTCAAAAGCTACAAGAAGGCGTTCAAGAGTTTGAAATAGAAGAGAAGCAATATTTTAATTTTAATGGTTTGATGGTAGACTGTTCAAGAAATGGTGTTCTCAATATAGCGTATGGAAAAGAACTAATTGAGCGTCTTGCTATTATGGGGCATAGTGTCATGATGCTTTACATGGAAGATGTATATGAGCTAGAAGGTGAGCAGTATTTTGGTTATATGAGAGGACGTTATACAAAAGAAGAGTTACAAGAACTTGATCAGTATGCTCTCAAGTTTGGTATAGAACTTATTCCATGTATTCAAACATTAGCTCATTTAGAACATTTCTTAGCATGGGATGAGCCTAAAAATAAGTATCTAGATATAGATAATATTTTATGCGTAGGTAATGAAGAGGTTAAAAGATTTTTAGATAACATGCTTAGACAACTTTCAGATACCTTTACAAGTAAACGTATACATATAGGAATGGATGAAGCTTTTAATCTAGGGAGAGGAAGATATGCAGATAAACATGGACTTGAAAGTAAGTCTACCATCATGAATAAGCATCTTGAGGATATATTAAAGATTTGTAATCGTTATGGGCTACAGCCTATGATTTGGGATGATATGTTCTTTAATCATGGATCATTAGATGACGCAGGAAATATCCCTAAAGAAGTAGATCTAATGTATTGGGATTACTACAACAATAGTGAAGCGCATTATACATATAATCTTAATAGGAGAACAGAATTAGATAGAAAGGTAATGTTTGCTGGAGGGGCATGGCGTTGGATTGGGTATGCACCGCATCATACTAAAACCTATGTATCCACTAATGCTGCACTGATGGCTTGTAAAAAAGCAGGTGTAAAAGAAGTTTTAGCTACAGCATGGGGAGATGAGGGAAGTGAGGCACCTCTTAGCACTTGCTTATTTGGAACAGTGCTTTTTGCAGAACATGGTTATCAAGAGACGGTAGATTTAGAAGACTTTAAGAAAAGATTAGCATTTTGTAGTGGATTAAGCTATGAAAACTTTATGAAACAAGAAGCCTTTGATATTTTACCAGAGGTCAGTGACCCATCTGCTACAGTAAATCCAAGTAAATATATGTTTTACGAAGACCCACTTTGCAGCATGTTTGTCTATCATACAAGAGCTATCCAAGAAGATTTAACTTCATATTACCAAGAGCTACAAAATTATTTTGAGAAAGAAGCTGATAATGAATCCAATATACTTTATAAAAAAGTAGACGAAATGTATGCTGCATTTGCCAAGGTATTAAAATTAAAGTGGAATTTAGGTGTAAATCTATTAGATGCTTATCAAGTACAGGATAAGATAAAATTAAAAGAAATTATTAGTAGACAAGTTGAGCCATTAATTGATGTCTTAGAAGTATTTGGAGAAAAGCGTTTTAATGAATGGCAAATGACGAATAAAAGTATTGGTTATGAAGTATTAGATTTAAGAATAGGTGGGATGCTTCAAAGGCTTCGTACAACAAAGCGTATCGTGAATAGCTATATAGAAGGTCAATTAGACCATATTGTAGAATTAGAAGAAGTGAGATTGCCTAAAACACCTTATAGACAAGAAGGTGCGGGGGAAATGATGCAGTATAATGAGGCACAAAAAAGTATGACAGCTAACAAAATGTGTTGGTAAGAGGTAGAAGTTAGATATAAAAGGCTATAAAACGAATTTTGTTCTCGTTTTATAGCCTTTTGTCAGTTATATAAGTGGTTTTATAGCTATTATTCAATAGGTAAAAGGCGGTGAGATAAATAGTCTATACCAAAGGCTCCAAGAGGTGCTGTAAGTACTATTGCAATAACGGAAATAGTAAGTACAATAGGTCCACAACTAAGTCCCATTGTAAGAGGAATACTTCCTATAGCGGCCTGTACTGTAGCTTTTGGCATATAAGCCACAATACAAAAAATACGCTCTTGCTTAGTAAGAGGTGTCTTAAGTAGTGCAAGCCATACACCCAATGCTCTAAAGACAAGGGCAAAGGAGATGACTAATAAGGCTGGGATAGTTGACTTAAGTGCATAGCTTAAATCTACTGTCGCACCAACAAGAACAAAGAGTATCAGTTGGGCGGCAATCCACAGCTTGGAGAATTTATTAGAGAGCCTACTAGCGAGTGGACAATAGTTACGATAGAGTGTAGCACCTAAAGTCATAATAGCAATAAGGCCTGAAAAGGGAATAGTTGCTTTAATTGTACTTTCCAGACTAACAAGTAAAAAGGCAATACTTAAGATAATAATAACTTTTATAGAATCTCTAAGATGCATAGATTTAAAGCATTTTGTAAGTAAAAGACCAACAACAAGTCCGACAACAATTCCAAGTAGAATGGCAAGGGGGATACCTAAGAAACTTTCTATGCTAAATTGTCCACCTTCTGCAATACCTGTAAATGAGGTAAATAACACAATGACAAAAATATCATCTACAGAAGCGCCAGCCATAATCAGTTGAGGAATACTATGATGTGTACCTCGTTGTTCTTCGATAAGATTTACCATCCTTGGCACGATAACTGCAGGTGAAACAGCAGCAAGTACAGTGCCAAGAATAGCTGCATCTAATAAAGAAATTCCAAGTAGAGTAGGTGCTATGATTAGAGTACCTAATAATTCTAGAGTAGCAGGTACAAAACACATCAAAAGTGCAGGACGCCCTACCTTTTTGAGTGCCTCAAGGTCAAGAGAAAGACCGGCACGAAGTAAAATAATGACTAAAGCAATTTGTCTTAAATCAGCAGAGAGTTGTAAAATACTAGGAGCTAGTAAGTTAAGAGCATAAGGACCAAGTATGATGCCGGTTATGAGCATACCAAGTAAGTCAGGTAAACCTAACTTTTTCATTAGTCCACCAAGTAGTAAACCACATAAAAAGATTAATGCTAAGCTTGTAAGAATCATTTTATTCCTCCTTTTAATCACGCAAAAAAAGCTGATAACCCTGCTTGTGGCAGAAGTCATCAGCTTGTAAGAGCAGTTTTGGATACTAAGTCCAAGGGAGACATTCATTCCCTTCGGTCATAAAGACACTAGTATTAGATTGAAGTTAGTGTAGCATAAAATAAATAGGAAATCAAGGAACATCTAGAAATGTTAATAAGCGTAGAAAATTGAATTGATAGAAAAAAATGATATAATATGATTATTAAAATAATAAGGTTGGGAGAAACAAAGTGATGAAGTGGGGAACAAAGAAGGTTTTGTTAGGAATAAGTATGGCTGTTTTTATCATGCTAGCAGGGGGGGGGATTTATAAGCAGCAAAGCTATAATAAAAGAGATAAAATCTTGGAAACACCGTTACAGGCACTCACTATGGAAGAAAAGATAGAGGATTTTGAGTATCTCTATAAAACGATAGAGGAAAATTATCCTTATCTAGAAGTGAACAAAAGAATGAATGGTGTAGATTGGCTAAATAACAAAGAGCGATATTTGCAGCAAGTTAAAGAAAGTAGGAATGATAAGGAATTTGCACAGGTTATCAGTGATAGTCTAGACGATCTTCATAACGGTCATACACAGTTACTTAGCAAGGAAGAAGTTGAATGGATGAGAGAAGTCTACCATAATATGAAAGTTGAGGGATATTGGCAAGGTATCAATTATGATACAGTTAACAAACCATTAGCACTTAGAAGATATAATATACCATTAGCGGAAAAGGAAGAGCAGGATGAAGAGATAGGGCAAGAAGTACAAGAGAAAATAAAGCAATCTAGGGTAATTGCCAAGGATGCTTTAGAAGGAAGAGTTGGTTATATACATATTCCCCAGATGCTAAATCCTTGGAATGCCAAAGCTGATTATGAGATTATTCAGGCATATTTACAAAACATTAAAGATTACCAAGCACTTATTATTGATATCAGAGGAAATGGTGGCGGTGATACAAGATATTGGTCAGACTTTTTATTGCCCCAAATTATTGATAAATCATATGTATCTTGGGAATATACTTTCTATAAAGACGGCGTGTATTTACAACGATATATGCAAGCAAACCATATGCCTAAAATGTATGCTAAAAAAGTTAAGGATTTAGATACTGCAAGCTTGCCGGAACTTCCTCCAGAGGTAAGCGAAGACTTTACTTACTATGAAAAATATTGTGTAGAAGTAAAGCCAGCGGAGGATTCTATACAATTTCAAGGGAATATTTATTTGCTTGTAGACCATTATGTATACTCATCAGCAGAAGGACTTGCAATGTTTGCAAAAAGTTCAGGGCTTGCTACGTTAATTGGTGAAAAAACTGGAGGAGATGGCATTGGTTCAGATCCTATTTTGGCAATGCTTCCTAAAAGTGGATATGTTGTAAGGTTTACAAAGGAAATGGGAACGAGTGAAGAAGGGATATGTAATGAAGAGCATAAGACTATACCAGATCATGAAGTAGAACATCCAATGCGCAAAGATGATTTAAGTATAGATACTTGTATACAAAAAGTTTTGGATGTAGAAGGTTTAGAGTAATAGTAAAATAAGTTATAAAAACAAAAAATAGGCATGGCGTATTGCATATGAGCAATACGTCTTGCCTATTTTAAAAGAAAAATCAACCTATTTTACAATTTCCTCAGGCCAGTCAAGAATGCCACCTAAGTTATAGGTCTTTGTATAACCTAAGCTATTTAGAATATGGCATCCTACTTTGCTACGTACACCACTACGACAGTAAACGTAGATTGGTTGGTCATAATCTGTCATTTCACCTTCAGCTTGGGCTTCAAGTGAGTTCAGTGGAATATGAAGGGCATCTTTAATATGGCCTTCGTTGAATTCACTGTTTTCACGTACATCTAAAATAATTGGGTTTGTGTCATTTTTTAAAGCTTCGTATATAGTCATTTAATTGTCTCCTCGTTCGTCTCATAGTGTATACCAAATAGGTATCAAATATGTTAAAAGTAATCATAAACCAGTCTATTCTTAGTCATAATATAATAGAGAGCTAAGAAAAACAAGTTAATTGAAATATGTTTAAATAATAAAAATTATCATTTAGCTTGTGTAAAACTATAAAAGTATGGTATATTTAAATGTTTGGTGAAGTTAATCAAACCTAAAACATGACTTGAAGGAGAAAAACTATGACTAAAAGAATGCTTGTTATTTCATTGGATGCTATGATTTCTGAGGACTTAGAATATATTAAAACACTTCCTAATCTAGGACCTATTGTACAAAATGGGGCAATCGTAAAAAACTCTCAAACAGTATATCCATCATTGACTTATACAGCACATGCTTCAATGATTTCTGGTACATATCCAGATAAACATGGTGTTGTAAATAATGAAATATTTAATCCATTTATGAAATTTGGAGATTGGTTTGAAGAACGTAATGGAATTCATGCAGCTATCCTTCCAGAAGAATGTGAAAAACATGGACTTAAAGTACTTATTAATAGTTGGCCAACAATGGTAGGGGCAGATGTAACTTGGAATCTTCAACGTGCAGGGATTCACCAAGTGGCTGATGATAAAAAAGCATCTATGATTGCCAATTCTACACCAGGGCTTATGGAAAAAATGTATGAGATATGTAGTGATGCTTGGAAAGAGGAAAAATACAAGGATTCAGATAAATTCTCTGGGCTTGCAAGTAAGTATCTAATCGAAATAGAAATGCCAAATATTATTTTTATGCATATGACATTAATTGATCATTACAGACATGTATATGGTGTATATAGTGAGAAAATTAAAGAAGCCATTAAATTTATAGATGATATGTTAGGCTATACTTTTGATGCACTTAAAGCAAAAGGTATCTATGATGAAACAATATTTGTTATTTGTTCAGATCATGGACAAGTGAATATTGATGAAAGCATCAACTTAAATCGTGACTTTATGGATAAAGGATGGATTACAGTAGATGCAGAAGGAAATGTAATAGACTGGAAAGTATTTGCACATTCAGCTGCAGCATCTGCACAAATATATGTAAGAGACCATGATGAAACACTTAAACAAGAAGTTGCCGAATACTTAAAACAAAACAAAACCCGTTTTAGAATTGATCAAATGTTTACAACAGAAGAAGTAAAAGAAGCTTATAAATTAGATGGAGACTTTGACTTTGTACTTGAAGCTGAAGAAGGTGTAGGCTTTAATTATATGTTAAGTGCACCATTTATTAAAAAGGTAGCTAATGAAGATTACCGTACAAGTGTAGGAACTCATGGACATATACCAACTCGTGGTTCTCAACCAGCCTTAGTATTATGCGGACCTGGAGTAAAATCAGGGACTGTATTAGAAAAAGCACACAATGTAGATATTGCACCAACTTGTGCTGCACTTCTTGGATTTGAAATGCCGGGAGCAGATGGCCGTGTGCTTGCAGAATTAATAGAGCAATAGTATTTTGTAGATAAATAAATAAGTTTTTAAACATTGAATAATAAGCAGTCATTAGGGCAAATACTCTAACAAATATGTAAAGAAGTTTGGAAGGAGAACTTTTACATCATGAGGAAGAGGAAGCATACTAATGACTGTTTATTGCGTTTATTGAACCTTTGTGCAAGTATTAGCTTTGTATTATTAATAGGTTTATTTGCTGTATATTTTTTGACAGAGAGGCCACAGGTTTATACTGAAGAACAATTAGCTAATTTAACAGAAAATTTAACAGGGAAAAAAATGAAACAAGAAGTAGTAAGTGACCAAGTAGTTACGGAAGATATAAGTGGTAAATCACAATTATCACAAGAAGAAGAGCTAGCAAGTCAACAAGATAATGACAAGTTTCCTAATCAGAATAATATACAATCAGAAAATGATATAAGTATAGAACAAGAGTCTACAGATGAGGTAAGCTCTACAATAAATGTGGATCAACTAGTAGAAGGAGGAGGGAATACTCAATCTATAGACAAAGCAGAAATAAGTAAGCAAGTAGAAGAAACAAGAGAACAACCAACAGATGAAAAGTATGAGCAAGTACCTATTTATGATGCCTATGTACTTATGTTAGATGATCATATTGTGAATCAAATGGAAGGTGTCTATAATAATGGGCGCATTGATTATCAAAATATAGTAAATAAGATGTTTAGTAATTTATCTTTAAGTGATCAATTAAAATTACTTAATATGATTTTATCTAAAGTACAAAACATCAATATAAACGAAGTATGGAATATGATTAAAGATGGCATAGATGAAGAAGATAGTAAGAAGTTGCAAGAGCTTGTCCAAGAGAATTTTACCTTAGAAGAATTAGATGAACTCTATATGTATTATCAATCCATGGAAATAGCAGACAATCAATGAGGTGGTTTTAACCGCCTCATTTTTTAGTCTACATAATGAATAAAAATTCATTAAATATAATTTTTATTAAAAAATATATTGCATATTTAAACGTTAAAAAGTATAATAATTAATAAATTAAGAAAAATGAATAATCTGATTACAGAGATTACTGAGCTAAGGAGGAGATTAGAAATGTATAAAGTAGCAATATTAGGTTCAACAGGATATGTAGGAGAAGAGTTAGTACGGCTTCTTTATAATCATCCTAGTGTTAAACTAACTCATTTATCTTCTCATAGTTATCAAAGTGAGCCATATAGCAAGGTTTATCCTCATTTTAAAGATTTAGTAGATGAGGTTTGTATAGAAGATGACTTATCTAAGATAGATGCGGATATATTATTTATTGCTTTACCTCATGGGATTGCAAGCAAAGTGGTTACAAAGGAACTACTAGCAACGACGAAGGTTATTGATTTAGGAGCAGACTTCCGTATTACCAGTGAAGCATATGATACATGGTATAAGGTTGAACACTTTGGCAAGGAAGTATTAGAAGAAGCAATATATGGATTATGTGAGTGGAACAGAGAATATATCCAAGGGGCAAGACTTATTGCAAATCCAGGTTGTTATGTAACATGTAGTTTACTAAGTCTAATTCCTCTGATAAAAGAAGGACTTATTGATACAAGTACGATTATTATTGATGCCAAGTCAGGTGTTACAGGAGCAGGGCGAGGACTTAATATAGGAACACATTATACAGAATGTAATGAAAGCATTAAAGCTTATGGATTAACATCACATAGGCATACACCCGAAATTGAAGAAAAACTAGAAGCATTTGGTGGCAAGAAGGTAACACTTACTTTTACGCCACATCTTGTACCTATGAATAGAGGCATATTAACGACTATTTATGCAAGCTTAAAACCTGGTGTAACAAACCATGAAGTTAATAAAGTATACAATACATATTATGAAAAAGAGCAATTTGTAAGGTTGCTTGGAGATACAAGTATAGCAGAAACAAGATGGGTTAAAGGTTCTAATTTCTGCGATATTAGTTTTAAAGTAGATGAGCGTACCAACCGCTTAATTATTGTAAGTGCCTTAGATAATATGATGAAGGGTGCAGCAAGTCAGGCAGTACAAAACATGAATATTATGTTAGGTCTAGAAGAAGATACAGGCATTCATTATGTACCACTTTTCCCAGCATAAGTGGTCAAAGAAAAGGTGGGGAATTATGAAATTGAATAATAATGGGATTTTAGCAGCAAAAGGCTTTCAAGCTGCTGGCACACATACAGGAATTAAAAAACAGAAAAAAGATATGGCTATCATTTATAGTGAGGCACCTTGTACTTATGCAGGAGCGTTTACTCAAAATGTAGTAAAGGCAGCACCAGTTATATGGGATCAAAAAGTATTAAGTGCAGAAAATACTGTGCATGCAGTAGTTATTAATAGTGGAAATGCTAATGCAGTAACAGGGGCAACAGGGCATAATGATACTCAAACAATGGCAGAGGTTACTGCATCTTCATTAAATATCCAAAAGGAAGAAGTATTGGTATGTTCTACGGGCGTTATAGGTGTACCACTTCCTATGGATATTGTTACACAAGGTATTTGCAAGGTAGCAGAACAACTTGAAGATACAAAAAAAGCAGCAACTGAAGCTGCGGAAGCTATTTTAACAACGGATACATTTGCAAAAGAGATTGCATTAGAAGAACAAATAGAAGGTTATACCATTCATGTAGGAGCCATGGGGAAAGGCTCAGGCATGATCCATCCTAATATGGCAACAATGCTTGCTTTTATAGCAACAGATGTTAATATTACAAAACCCATGTTACAAAAAGCTCTTAGCAAATGTGTCAACTTGTCCTTTAATATGATTACGGTAGATGGCGATACAAGTACTAATGATAGTGTGATTGTGCTTGCAAATGGGCAAGCAGGTAATCCAATTATAGATCAAGAAGGAGAAGCATTTGAACAGTTTCAGAGTATGCTGTTTGAAGCGCTTAAGTATATCGCTATCTCCATAGTCAAAGATGGTGAAGGTGCAACTAAATTATTAGAAGTAGAAATACAAAACGCAAAAAGTTTTGAAGCAGGTAAACTCTTAGCGAAAAGTATTTTAACTTCTAGCTTGGTTAAGACAGCGTTCTTTGGGGAAGATGCAAACTGGGGAAGAATACTTGCAGCCATGGGGTATGCAGGGGTACCTTTTGATCAAGAGAAAGTGACTTTGATATTGGAAAGTTGTGTAGGAAGTATTACTCTATTTAAAGAAGGTATGCCTATTAAATTTAGTGAGCATAAAGCTAAAAGAATTTTAGAAGAGAATGAAATTAAAATTTTTGTAGAAATGGGTGAGGGTGTAGAAAAGGTAACAGCATGGGGCTGTGATTTAAGCTATGACTATGTAAAGATTAATGGGGAATATAGAAGTTAGGGGATAGTAAAATGACCAATCAAATTATAGAAAAAGCAAAAGTATTAAGTGAAGCATTGCCCTATATTCAAGCATTTAAGGATAAGATTGTTGTAATCAAATATGGTGGGAGTGCAATGCTTAATCCTGAGATTAATAATACAATTGTGCAAGACATGGTGATACTCAAATCAGTGGGGTTAAAACCAGTAATTGTACATGGGGGTGGGCCTGAGATTAATCAGACATTAGCAGATATGAATATAGAATCTTCTTTTGTAGAAGGCTTACGCGTCACTACGAAAGAAACAGTAGATGTGGTAGAAATGGTTTTAGCTGGTAAGGTTAACAAACGTATTGTTTCTATGATTCATCTTCAGGGTGGAAGTGCTGTAGGACTAAGTGGTAAGGATGGTATGATTATAGAATCAACAAAAATGATTAAGAAGGATATAGATTTAGGCTATGTAGGGGAAATTGTAAATATCAATACAAAGCTTATTAATACTTTAATTGAAGGAGACTTCATACCAGTTATCTCACCTATTGGGACAGATCATGAAGGTAATACCTATAATATTAATGCAGATTATGCAGCAGTAGCTATAGCAGGTGCCTTAAAGGCTGAGAAATTAGTATTTTTGACAGATGTTGAAGGGGTATTAAAAGATAAAGAGGACCCAAGTACTCTTATTTCTTATTTAAGCAAATCAGAAGCCAATAAATACTTAGAAGATGGGACGATAGCAGGTGGGATGATCCCTAAAGTAACTTGTTGTCTTGAGGCAATGGAAAAAGGTGTTAAGATGGTACATATCTTAGATGGAAGAGTTGAACATTCTCTTATTTTAGAGATCTACACCCACGAAGGAATAGGAACAATGCTTTATGATGAAGGGGAGGGGGTAGGATGCTAAAAGACTTAGAAAGCCAGCATGTGATGCATACTTATAACCGTTTTGATGTGGTACTTGACCGTGGGGAAGGGTGTTATATCTATGATAATTATGGGAAAAAGTATTTAGATATGGGAAGTGGTATTGCAGTGAATAGTTTGGGATATAGTCATCCAAAGCTTATGAAAAGTTTAGAAGGTCAATTACATAAACTCATGCACACTTCTAATCTTTATTATACAAAGCCCCAAATAGAAACAGCGGCACTACTTGCAAAATATAGTGGATTTAAGAAAGTATTCTTCTGCAACAGTGGTACAGAGGCCAATGAAGCGGCTATTAAAATAGCAAGAAAACATGGAGTAAGTCAATCACCCACTAAGACACAAATGATTTCTATGACAGGTGGATTCCATGGTCGTACTTATGGTGCATTGACTGCCACCGCACAAGAGAAATACCAAGCACCGTTTAAACCTATGGTGCCTGGTTTTAACTATGTAGAATATAACAACATACAACAGTTGAAACAAGTAATCACTCATGATACTTGCGGGGTTATTCTAGAAGTGATTCAAGGGGAAAGTGGTATACATGTAGCTGATAAGTGCTACCTTAAAGAAGTGATGAAGCTATGTCATGATTATAATGCCCTTCTTATCATAGATGAAGTACAAACGGGTGTAGGAAGAACGGGGAGTTTATTTGCATATAGTCAGTTTGACATTGAGCCAGATGTGATTACAACAGCAAAAGGTTTAGGAGCGGGATTGCCAATAGGAGCAGTACTTGTGAAAGAAAAAGCAGATATACTTGTACCAGGCGACCATGGCACTACTTTTGGTGGGAATTTAATGGCAACAACAGCAGCTCAGGTTGTTATAGGGGAGCTATGTGAGAATAACTTATTACAGCACGTGCAAGAAATAGGTAACTACTTAAAGGAAAAGTTAGAGTGCTTAAAGAAACGTAAAAATGAAGTTGTAGATGTACGTGGAATGGGATTAATGATAGGAATAGAACTTTCTATACCAGCACGTCATGTTATTAATCAATGTATAGAAGAGGGGCTACTTGTTATAGGGGCAGGAGAGAACGTTATACGATTTTTACCTCCACTAATTATAGAAAAGCAGCATGTAGATGAAGCGGTAACTTTATTAGAAAAAGTTATAGAACAGTATAGTTAGAGAAAAAGAGCGCCAATGGCGCTCTTTTGATGTATGGATTAAATTAAATATGGTATTTTGATCGATAATGCCCTGGTGTACAGTGCTCGTATTCCTTAAAGTAAGAAATGAAACTAGAGATATGCACAAACCCTACTTGATTAGCAATGATTTTAAGCGTATATGGTGTTGTCTTCAGTAGTTCCTTAGATTTTTCAATACGTAAATGATACATGTAATCTAAGAGCGATTGTGAAGTATGTTTATAAAAGTAGTCTTCTAAATAAGAAGTAGGTATGGAAAATTCTAAAGCAATTTGTTCTGTAGATAGATTAGGGTCCTCATAATGCTCTTTAATGAAATCTTTAATAAGTGTAATAGATGGCTCAAGAATACGATCATTTCGAAAATCTATAATAAGATTTAACATTTCAGAAGAAACTTCTAAGACAATCTCTTTTAGTTCTTCGAAGGATTCTACCTTAAATAAGGAGACTAAATCTAGTTTATCATATGGAATAGAATATTTTTGTTTAGAAATGTAGTTGTTAAATGCCATCATAATTTCTATACAAATAACCTTTTGTAATGAAAAAGGAAGTGTTGTAGCCTCTAGAGATTGTATAGTTTGTAGGAGAAGTTCAGGGATTTTTTGATAGTCTCCAACTTGTAGAAATGTGGTAAGTTGTAATGCAATAGCTTTATAATCTTGAAAAAGAACTTGTATAGAATCAGCGAGTTCTGGTGTAGATGTAGCAAGTTCACTAAGAGCACGTGCATTAATATAAGACTTAGAAATATTAGAAAGTCTTCTGGAGAAACTGCCAAAGTACAATGTTGCTTGGGGTAGAACAATTGTCGAAAGTTTAATATTTCCTTCAGTTCCAACTAAATAGATATCTATATTAGGATAAATATGTTGGATGAGATAACTTTGTTTTAATGAAGTTTGTTGCATACTTTGTAGTGTATCAATAATAGTTTTATCAAATGCAAAGTGATTAATTTGTGCTTTAACGACTATGATGCCATGATATGGGGATGTTAAATCCATATTCAAGGAATGACAGTTTTCTATGAAATCAGGAATGTTATTGATATTCCCATTAATAAGCTGATTTAATAGGAAATATTGACGCATAGGAATACTTTGAGTTACTTCTCTTTCTAATTTAGAGTAATCTTGTTTTAGCATAGTAAGTGAATAGTTCATTTCACGAAGTGGTGCAAAATTACGTTTAACAATATAATAACTACAAAGTAAACTAAAGAGTATAGCTCCTACAAGACTTACTAACATAATCAGATTAAGGGTATGTAATGGTGCAAAGACTTTTTTGTGTGAAGCCGTACTTAAAATTAATAAGTTATCTGCAGAAAGAGAAGGCTTAGATGCATAAATTAGATATTGATCTGAATGTGTGGAGAAAGAATCGCCAGTTTTAGTAAGTGTACTTAGTGAGCGTATTAAACTTTCGTAATTAAGTGTAGGCATATGGCTAAGATCAAAGGAATCTAATGAGTTTTCTAAATCTAAAGTATTTACAAAGTAAAATTGTCTATTATCTTCTTGCGAAGCAAAGATAGAGTCATACAAAAGATTTTGATCAAATAAAAAGATGCTACATCCAATTTGTTCGTAATAGGCAGAAAGAGGTACTAAAAGAGCAAAGTAGTTCGTGTCGTTATATTTTAAGTCATTAAAAAATATAGAGTCAGTACTGGTTTCGACTAATTCTTTTAAAGCATTAGGACTATAAGTACTTGAAGAATATTGCTCATAAAAATTTTCTACAGACAAGCTACTCTTACTGGTATACACATAGTCAGTATTATAAAAGTATACAGCTGCCTCATTCAAAAGTTTATTAGAAATAATATAATTAAATAATGTATTAATCAATCGCGAACCTTCAGAGGGGGTTTCATTTAAGTTAAAGGGTTTAAACTCGTCTTTGTTCGTCAAGTGATGAGCAATGAGTAGACATTCATCTAATTCATTATTAAGATGACTCATAGATAATTCAATATTAGTTATTTCTTTAGAAAAAAGTTCTTTAGAAAAAATGTCATAACCTACGCTAAATAAAGTGGCTATAATGCATGATACTGGAATCATAAAGATGAGTAAAAACGATATTAAATATTTTTTAAATAAATTTAGTTGTGAAGACATTTACTTTTTCACCTCAACGACATTTTAAGCTAAATATATAGGAAATACAAGCATAAATGCTTTAATATATTATAAAATTTTATAATATTATTAATTGAAAAATAATCTGACAAAGGTTAAGATAAATTAGGGGGGAGTTATGAAAAATATTAAAAAAAATATTATTACATTTATAATATGTATGCTTTTAATTTGTATAGGATATAAAATATCTATAGATATACAACCTATGCAGGTTATACAAGAGAGTAAAATCACATTGAATGGTGTTGTATTTTCACCAGTGGGATTAGGCAATTATAATGAAATGGAAGTTTTAAATAACATTAAAAAGAAAATGGGTATTGAGGTTAATTTTAATCAAATTAATAGTGCAAGAAGAGATTTACAAAAGATACATATATTACAGATGGAAGAAGTCCCAGATTTTATTATGGGAGGAGATTTGCAGAATACAGATATTTTAGGATATATACAAAGTGAAAGGATTATTCCTTTAAATGAACTTATAGAGAAGTATGCTCCAAATATTCAAGCATTATTAGAAAAAAAGCCTTTTATAAAAAGTGCCTGTACATTTTTAGATAATAAAATTTATACGTTACCGTTTTATAATGAAATGGATTCAGCATTGGTAGAAAATTATCTTTTTATTAATAAGGTATGGTTGGATCAGCTAGGACTACAAATACCAACAACGATAGACGAGTTTTATAATGTTTTAAAGGCATTTAAAACACAAGATCCTAATGGAAATGGTAAAGCTGATGAGATACCCTTTAGCTATATAGATGGGGTATACAATTACAGTATGAATTCATTTATAGGATCATTTGGCGTGATTAATGGAGATAGAATGATGCTGGTGCAAGATGAAAATGTATTATTTACACCAGCACAAGAAGGTTATAAGGAAGCAATACTATATTTAAGGAAGTTATATCAAGAAGGTCTATTAGATGCGGAAATTTTTACACAAGACATTGAACAGTATGTAGCAAAGGGGATGAGAGAAACACCTGTTGTAGGAGCATTTCTTGCTAAAGATAGTACAATTGTGGTAGGAGAAGAAAGAGGAAGAGATGAATATATAGTTATTCCACCACTAAAAGGGCCAAGTGGTACACAGTTATGGGGAAAACAAAATAGTAAGATTACAACAAATCAATTTATGATTACATCTAGTAATCTTTATCCAGAGATTACTATGGCTTGGATTGATCAGTTTTTTAATCCTGAAAATATACAAGAGTTAATATGGGGAGCTGAAGGTGTTACATTTGAAAAGAGTGGAGGAAATTATAGATTTATCTGTCCACCTTTAGGAAAAAGTTATGCGCAATATAGCATGGAGAATAGTCCATTAGGAGCATGCCCGGGTATATTCCCAAGAAGTGAAAAAAGTAAGTTTATTTTTAATCCAATGTTAGTACGTCATGAACTAAACTATAAAGAGTATAGCCCTTATTTGATAGAAGATAATATTTGTCGTAGGACTATGTTTATGACTGATTTTATGGGAATGGGTAAAATCTATAATAGCTTAAATAGATATGTTGTAGAGATGAAAATAAGGTGGGTTTCTGGAGAGTACGATATAGAGAAAGAATGGGAAAGTTATTTAAGTGCTCTAGAAAATATGGGGATGAAAGAATATGTTGCATTTTATCAAGAAAAGTATAATAAATGTAAGTGTTCAGAAAAGCATTCTATAGATTAAAAGTGGTCATTAGACCACTTTTTTAGTTAGTTGGATAGACCAAGTTTTCAGATGTTAAGTTATGAAGTGTTTCTAAGTATTTTTTAGCTTCATAACGAGCCATACCTAAATTCATATCTAAATAGTTACCACAGTCATGAGCACTTGCACCTGGAACTTCTTCTTCATAGTTTGCAATAAACTCAAACATTTCTGTGATAAGAGGTGCAATTTCACTAGAAGGGCGATTACCTTTTAAAATAAGATAGTGACCAGTACGACATCCCATAGGACCAAAGTAGATTACTTCACTAGCATACTCATGATGATTGCGTAAGAAAGTAGCACCTAAATGCTCCATAGTATGGATTTCGGCTGTATTTAAAACAGGTTCCCTATTTGGTGCTTTCATACGAAGATCATAAGTCGTGATAGCATGTCCCATCATATCATCTGTTCTAGAAACATAGATACCTGGTAATAATGTTAAGTGGTTAATTGTAAAGCTTGGAATTTTCTCCATAGTTGTAAGCTCCTTTCAGTTGCTATTAGTGTTATTATATACCGAAAGGCATTTTGCTTTCTAGAAAAATATGATATGATAACTTTAATTCATAAAAAGATAGAAAAATGAGGTGCGATAGATGGAAAACGAAAAAAAGGTCATTTTTAGTGGGATGCAGCCTTCAGGTGTTATTACACTTGGGAACTATTTAGGTGCCCTTAAAAACTGGACAAACTTACAAGATGAATATAACTGTCTTTATTGTATAGTTGATATGCATGCGATTACTGTAAGACAAGATCCAGCTACACTTAGAAAAAATGCTAGAAACTTATTAATGCAATATATTGCTGCTGGTTTAGATCCAGAAAAAAACGTTATTTATTATCAATCACATGTACCAGCTCATGCTGAACTTGCATGGATTTTAAATTGCTATACTTATATGGGTGAGCTTAGCCGTATGACACAATTTAAAGAAAAGTCTTCTAAACATGCAGAGAATATTAACTCTGGACTTTTCACATATCCAACACTTATGGCAGCAGATATTTTACTTTTCCAAACAGACCTTGTACCAGTAGGCGTAGACCAAAAACAACATCTCGAGCTTGCACGTGATATTGCAGCACGCTTTAATAACTTATATAGCGATACTTTCAAGATTCCAGAACCATATATTAGTAAAGTAGGCGCAAAAATTATGAGTCTACAAGATCCAACAAAGAAAATGTCAAAATCAGATGAAGATAATAATGCAAGTATCTCATTAATTGATGATCCAGACACTATTATCCGTAAGTTCAAACGTGCAGTAACAGATTCGGATGCTCTGGTACGCTTTGACCAAGAAGCAAAACCAGGTATTAGTAACTTGATGACAATCTATAGTGCGGTAACAGGTATGTCTATGGAAGCTATCCAAAACGAGTTTGAAGGTAAAGGATATGGTGACTTCAAAATGAGAGTAGGGGAAGCTGTAGTAGAAGAACTACGTCCTCTTCACAAACGTTTTGAAGAACTTTCAAAAGATAAAGCTTATATTGATGGAATCATTAAGAAAAATGCAGAGACAGCTAACTATCTTGCAACAAAAACACTTAGAAAAGTACAAAAGAAAGTGGGATTCCCACCAGTTGTACGTTAATTAAAGCTAGAAGGAAGGGCTGCCATGATGGCAGCCTTTTTAACTTTTAAAGTAAATATTTTATAGAGTAAAAACTTTTAGTATGTGAGGTCGTCCGGTCGGCACTACATGGGTACCTCCCTTTCGCTTTTGCTCAAATGGACTAAGACTGTGTAAACTCTTATTCAGTTAGGCTATGAGAAAACTCGCTAACGCTTACTCTGAGGGGCACACAGCAAACACTCGCACAACCCCCTTCCTTCATATTCGTTAACACACTCTAAGTCCATCCTCGAAAAAAAGCTACATGGAGGTCACCCACGCATCACCGCTCTTTTCTACTCAGAGAAGTAAGTTTTCACTTCCAATGATATGCCGAAGAGAAGATAGAAGAGCAAACGTCTCTTCTTTAGAGAGAATACTTCCTAGTGCTTGATAATACTCCTTCATAGTTTGCTCTTTATCTCAACTTAGGAATGATTAGGCACTTTCACATGAAGGATGTTTAGAAAATAGATTATGTAGTTTAGCTACCTTGATACCGGAAGGGGTCTATTATGTGATGGGTTGTAAGGTAAGTTATTGTATGGAAACTTTTCCGCAGGCTTTTTAGAGAGGCTTAGGGAATGAAATCAAACTGGTTTTAGGGAAATGTTTGAAGAAAAGTGAACTTCTTTTCTGAGTTTTGACCGTTAGTTTGATGAAATGAAATTAGCCTCTCTTAAGAGTTGAGGACTAGAAGTTGGAATACAATAAGCTTGCCTAAATGCCCTCACACTTAACCCAATATTTATTTTACGTACTTATAGCAAAAAGAGCAGGATACTTATCCTACTCTGTAGAGTTAATCTGAGATATTTGGCAAGAATCCTTTTCCGTTTCCAATAACCTGAGCGGTTGGGGTTATGGTTACAAAGGCGGTTGGGTCATGTTCAGCAACGATGTGCTTAATTTTGGCTACTTCTTGAATACTAATTGTAGTATAGAGAATAAATTTATCCTCTTTAGTGTACGCACCTTTTGCCGGTATGATAGTCACGCCGCGGAGAAGTTCAGACATAATATCATTGGCCATGGGTTGGTAGTGGTCTTTGGTGGTAATAATAAATAATGTACGTTTGTAATTAAGACCATCTACTACAAAATGGGTAATTCTACTAGCTACAAACATGGTTGCAAGGGTTAATACAGATAAGTCTAATCCGAAGAAGAGAATAGAACAACTAATAATGATAGCATTAATAATCATATTGACAGTAGCCATGCTCAAAGAAAAGTTTTTATTAACGATTTTAGCGACGATATCAGAACCACCAGTAGAACCATCTCCTCTAAAGATAATACCGCTACCTACTCCATTGAGTAGACCACCCAATAGTATGATACTAAGGGTATTGGTTGTAGCAATTTGTATATCTTTTGTTACTTGTAGCCAAAAGGAAAGCATCAACATACCAAAGAGGCTTGAAACAAGAAAGTGACGTTTTAAAAAAAAGAATGCTAATAAAAATAGTGGAATATTTAAGAGGAGAACAAGTATACTGACATTCCAATTAAAGATGAAATGTAAGAAGGTTGCAATACCATTTACGCCGCCACTCAATAGATGATTAGGAATAAGAATAGCATTTGTAGATAAAGCTATTAAAAAAGTACCTATAACAATAAAAAGTGCACGTTTAATATCCAGTTTAATCTTTGGCATCATCATTCCCCCATTGTAAATGTTTTAAAAAATATAAATTTTTGTGTACAAATATATTATAAGGTTAGTTTATGATAAATGGAAAGAATTTATTGCTAAAAAGGTGAAAATCATTTTGTCAAATTAAGTCTGAGCGTGTAAGATAAAAAGAGACAAGAAAAAGAGACTAAATAAAGAAGGTGATTAAATGAAACTTTTAACAGATATGCATATTCATACTGTTTCAAGTGGACATGCTTATAGTACTGTAGATGAGATAGCAAGATTTGCAGGAGAAAAAGAACTAAAGATTATTGCTATTACAGATCATAATAGTGGATTACCAGGTGGGGCACATGATTTCCACTTTCATAATTTAAAAGCGATTCCAAGACAATTATATGGTGTAACTGTCCTTAGAGGAATGGAAGCAAATATCATTGATTTTGATGGAAATATTGATGCAACAGAAGATACACTTGGTGGATTAGATTTTACCATTGCAAGTATGCATCCACCATGTTTAAGATTTGGTGATAAAGAAGAAGTAACACGTGCAATGATTGGTGCAATGGAAAATCCTTTCGTAAAAATATTAGGGCATCCAGGGGATGATCGCTACCCATTTGATCATGAGGCAGTAGTCCTTGCGGCAAAACGTACAGGGACTATACTAGAAGTAAATAATGCATCTTTAAAACCAGGTGGATTTAGACCAGGGGTACGTGAAAATCTTATTAGTGTACTTGGTTTATGTAAGCAATATAATGTACCAGTTATGGCAAATACGGATGCTCATATTGCTTATGCAGTAGGTGAATTTGAAGAAAGTATACGTTTATTTGAAGAGGTTGATTTCCCACAAGAGCTTATTCTCAACTTGCATCCAGAACGAATTCTAGACTTTATTGCGCTAAAGAATTGAAATGTCCTTCCTGATACGTTAAAATGAGGAGGAGAATAGGACAAGGGGTGACTTAAGTGAATAACAAACTCAAAGATGATATGACAGATGGTTTGTTTGAAGCAATTTTGAAACTAGAAAATATTGAAGAATGTTATGCCTTTTTTGAAGATATATGTACAATTAATGAGATTAAATCTTTGGCACAACGTCTAGAAGTTGCAAAGATGCTAGAAGCAAAAAGAACCTATACAGAAATTCAACAGATAACAGGAGCATCAACAGCAACAATAAGTCGTGTGAATAGATGCTTAAGTTATGGATCAGATGGATATAAATTAATTTTAGAACGTATCAAAAAGTAGAGCAGCTTAATAGGCTGTTTTATTTTTGTACACAGGATGAAGGAGGAAGAATAATGGATTTTACAGCAGGATTAAATGATAAACAAAAAGAAGCTGTATTGCATACAGAAGGACCACTTCTTGTTCTAGCAGGGGCAGGATCAGGAAAGACAAGGGTGCTCACACATCGTATTGCACATCTTATTAAAAATAAGGATGTATCTCCATGGTCAATACTCGCAATCACTTTCACCAATAAAGCAGCAGCTGAGATGAGGGAACGTATTGGTGCACTCATTGGAGAAGAAATGGTTAAAGATATGTGGATTAGTACATTCCATGCTATGTGTGTACGTATTTTAAGACGTAATAGTGAACGTCTTGGATATGGTAGATACTTTACTATTTATGATACTTCGGACCAAAAAGCCCTCCTTAAAGATATTATGAAACAGCTTAATATAAATGAGAAAAATCACCCAATATCAGGTGTGCTTGGAGAAATTAGTAATCAAAAAAATCAGTTCATTACAGCAGATGAATATGCAAAAACAGCTGGAGAAGATTATAGAAATAAAGTTATTGCTCAAATCTATGCCCATTATCAAAAGAAGCTTAGAGAAAATGATGCAATGGACTTTGATGATTTAATGCTTAATACGTGTATTCTTTTTAGAGATCATAAAGATGTATTAGAGTTTTATCAAAATAAATTTAGATATATCTTAGTAGATGAGTATCAAGATACTAATGGTGTTCAATACCAACTTGTACAAATGCTTGCTAAAAAATATAAGAACCTTTGCGTAGTAGGGGACGATGACCAATCTATTTATGGTTGGCGTGGGGCGGATATCCGCAACATCTTAGACTTTGAACGTGACTTTGATAATGCAAGTGTAATTCGACTTGAGCAAAATTATCGTTCTACACAAAATATTTTAGATGCAGCCAATAAAGTGGTTGCGCATAATCATGGGCGTAAAGTAAAGAACCTTTGGACTGAAAATGACAAGGGTGAACCTATTACCATCCTCCAAATGGACAATGAATATCGTGAGGCAGATGCTGTTTCTGAGATTATTGTTAGGGGTATTGACCAAGGTGAATATGAATTTAAAGATTATGCCATTCTTTATAGAACCAATGCACAGTCTCGTGTAATGGAAGAAAAAATGATTAAAAATGGTATCCCATATAGATTATTAGGTGGTACACGATTCTACGAACGTAAAGAAGTTAAAGATATGCTTGCTTATTTACGTACAGTAGCCAATACAAAAGATGATGTTTCTATGAAACGTATTATCAATGTACCCAAACGTGGTATTGGTGCAAGCAGTCTTGAAACGATTACACGTTATGCCAATGTACAAGGAATGGACTTCTATGAAGCAACAAAATTAGTTAAAGAGATGAGTATCTTAGGTAATGGACCAGCTCTTAAGGTGTTAGGCTTTGTGGCATTAATAGAAGAGCTACGTGAAGTTGCAGAAGATGGCAATATCCCTCATTTACTTGAAACAATTATTGAAAAGACAAGTTATAGAGATTACTTACGTCAAACAGATGGTGAAGATTATCAAGACCGTATTGCCAATATTGAAGAACTTGTATCTAAAGCAGCTGCATATATGGAGGTTGCAGAAGAGCCATCTCTTGCTGGTTTCCTAGAAGATGTTGCCCTTGTTGCAGATGTAGATAACTACGACCAACATAGTAACTCCATTGTACTGATGACACTTCATAGTGCAAAAGGATTAGAGTTCCCTGTTGTATTTATGCCAGGGATGGAAGAGGGATTATTCCCAAGCTATATGAGCTTAACAGAAGGTGAAGATAAAGTAGAAGAAGAACGTCGCCTTTGCTATGTTGGGATCACACGTGCACGTGAGAAACTTTACATGCTCTATGCACAACAACGTACATTATTTGGACGTACACAAGGTTGTACCAATTCACGCTTTATTAAAGAACTACCAAGAGAACTTACTAATTTATCAGCATTAGATAGAAAACCAGCTCAAAAGCCACAGTACACACAAACAATGGCGAGTCCTGCAACTAAACAATCTGTAAACACAGGTGTTGCAGCTCGTGGTTCAGCAGCAGATTACTTTGCTGGTAAACTTAACACGCAATCAGCTAGTGGGACAACAACACGTTTAGCCACACCAACGTCAACAAATGGTCAAATGAAGCTTAATACAGCATATACTAATCCTCTTTCACCATTTAGTCGTAATGCAATAGGAGGTAATCAACCTTCTAATTATAAGCCAACAGTAGGTGGTGTAGGTAAAAAAATAGAAAATCTACCTACAGTGAGTGATTCTTATACTATTGGAGAGAAAGTTAAGCATAAAATGTTTGGTACAGGAACGATCAAAGATGTGGATCATACAGAAGATGATGTCTTTGTAACAATAGCTTTTGACAAAGGTCAAGAAAAGAAATTGAGTGCACGTTTTGCAAAGTTACAAAAATTGTAAGAAAGTACTTGATGGAATTATCTGTAAATGTTACAATATTCCTATAACGCTGCTAAAGTTATTGTGGTAAGGGGGAAATAATATGGATAAAATGTATAAAAATGATGAATTAAGTTTAGATGAACTTGTACAAGTCACAAAAGATTTTATCAAATTAGCGGATAGGTTGTATAGTAAGGGGAAAATTACTGAAGCGGAATACGATGAATTAACTTTTGTAAAAAAAGATTTTTTAACACAAGCAGCAGCGGAAAAACCAAATATAGAGTTTTGCTAAGGGGAAAAGGAGCGTTGTTGACGCTCCTTTTATTTTTATATCATATGAGGCGCTTTGACTTGAAAATAAGTTGAAACTCATGCAATATAGAGAATATACATAGTTGATCTGATGATTGCCATCTAGACTTTAGAACTCACTTTATCTGAGATTAAAAAAGATTATAACGGCAAACTATATAGGATGAAGAATGTACAAAAGGAGATAATGATGAACTACGAAGAAACGATGAAACGTATGCAAGAATTAGTTGAGCTACTCAAAAAAGCAGCCTATGCTTATGAACAAGAAAATCGTGAGCTGATGAGTAACTTTGAATATGATAAATTATATGATGAGCTCTTAAAACTTGAAGAAGAAACAGGGACAGTACTTGCTGGAAGCGTAACGCAAAAGGTTGGTTATGAAGTAGCAAGTAACTTGAAGAAAGTAACCCATCCATCTAGAATGTTATCTTTAGATAAAACCAAGGAAATAGAAAAGCTAAAAAGTTTCTTAGGAAATCAGCTTGGTATGCTTTCTTGGAAGTTGGACGGTCTGACTATTGTATGTACTTATGAAGAAGGAAAGCTCATACAAGCTGTAACCCGTGGAAATGGTGAAATAGGGGAAGATGTAACAAATAATGCGAGAACATTTCTCAACCTTCCTCTCACTATTTCTTACAAAGAGCGCCTCGTAATTCGTGGAGAAGCAGTCATTACCTATAGCGACTTTGAACGTATCAATGAAAAGTTAGAAGGGGATGACAAATACAAAAACCCACGTAACCTTTGTAGTGGAAGCGTACGACAACTGAATTCAGAGATTACAGCTAAGAGAAATGTGCGCCTTTATGTATTTGCGGTTGTAGAAGGTGATGAAACTTGCAATAGTAAAATGGAAAAGATGGAGTGGCTAAAAGGCCTTGGATTTGAAATAGTAGAATACAAAGCAGTCACACAAGAAAATATTGAAGAAGCTGTAGCCTACTTTGGAGACGAAGTTAAAAAACGTGATTTTGCCTCTGATGGACTTGTACTTGTTTATGATGATATTGCCTATTCTAAAAGTTTAGGAACAACCGCTAAGTTCCCTAAAGATGGTATTGCTTTCAAATGGCAAGATGAAATCAGCGAGACACAGATTATAGCCATAGAATGGAATACATCTCGTACAGGGCTTATTAATCCCGTGGCTATTTTTGAGCCAGTAGAATTAGAAGGAACAACGGTAGAACGTGCAAGTCTGCATAACTTAAGTATTGTAGAAGATTTAAAAATTGGTATTGGAGATCAAGTAACTGTTTTTAAAGCCAACATGATCATTCCACAAATAGCTGAGAATTTAACTCAGTCAGGGCCAATTGAGCCACCTCATGAATGTCATGTATGTGGTGCAGAAACTGTAATCAAACAAGATAAGACAGCTAAAACAGTTTATTGTCCAAATGGTAACTGCCCAGCACAACGTCAGCAAGCGTTTGTTCACTATGCAAGCCGCGATGCTATGAATATTGAAGGACTATCAGAAGCTACAGTAGAGAAATTCTTAGCAAAAGGTTTTTTAGTAGACTTTGCTTCTTTATATCATTTATCAGACTATGAAGAAGAGATTAAAGCTATGGAAGGCTTTGGACAAAAATCTTATGATAAATTAATTAGTGCTATTGAACGTACAAGAGAGGTTAACTTACATCAATTTATTTACGCATTAGGCATCCTACAAGTAGGGCCAATGAATGCAAAACTAATCTGTAAGCATTTTGAAAATGACTTGGAAGCTATTCAGAAAGCAACACCAGAGGAATTAGTAACAATAGAGGGAGTCGGACCAGTTATTGCACGTGAGATGCATGACTATTTCCAATTGCCAATTAATGTAGAAATGCTAGAGCGTTTAACAAAAGAAATCAAATTTAAACAAGTAGAGAAGGTAGAAACTAGTGCACTTACTCTAGAAGGGAAAACATTTGTTATTACAGGAGATGTAAATCACTTTGCTAACCGTAAAGCATTAAGTAATAAGATAGAAGAATTAGGTGGAAAAGTAACAGGCTCTGTAAGTAAGAAGACAGATTACCTTATTAATAATGATAATACATCTGCTTCTAGTAAAAATAAAAAAGCAAAAGAACTTGAAATACCTATTCTAACTGAAGAAGATTTCTTACAAATGATACAAGAATAAAACATTAAATAGTTTAATGCATTTCTAATATTAGATATAAATTACTTCTACAAATACTATAAATAGAATTGTAAAAAGTCCTAAAATTTCAAATGATTTTGGGACTTTTTTGCACAAATATAATATATAATAGACGTATACAAATATATAGGGAGGTCTAAAATGCTATCTATTTATAATGAAAATGAATGGCTTTATCCAGATACAGAGGTAAATAAGAATACGCATGCACATTTACATACAGCTCAAAATGCCTATATAGGCTTTCAGTGTATTCTAGATCCTCAGGAAAAATTTAAATTATGTCATATTCAGATGAACTGGGAAGTAGAACAACCTATAGAAACAGAAGTATTTTATTTAGAGTCTATTACTGTAGATGAAAATACAGATTTAGAGTTTATGACCACCCTAGACTATGAAAGATGCAAAACCTTTGTGACTCGGCAAGCACCCTTTAAAGTTTATGATTGTCTCATACCTTGGGAAAAAGTAGAAAGTTATGAAAAGCGTATCCCTCTTTATATACAGTTTAAGGTAGGAGAGGGAACAGTAGGAGAAGTAAGGGGTATCTTAAAGCTTTTTATAGAAGATGAAAGCAAACAACAAAAGATTGTAGAGATTGTTATTAAATTACAAGTGTATGATAAACGATTGCCTGAACAAAAAGACCAAAAGTTGGGGATGATGAATTTTTTTTGTTACGATAATATCATAAAGAACCATGGGGTTACATTAAATTCTAAAGCATACTGGGCACTTTATCGCCTTTATGTACGAAGGCAGTTAGAAATGCATTGTACCCATATTATGCTCCCTTACGCAAAGTCTATTAGAAATGAGAAGAATGAAGTTGTTGATTTTGATTTTACAGAAGTTATTAAAGCAGGTGAGATAGCCTTAGAAGAAGGTGCACCATTCATTGTAGGGGCATGTATAGCACATTGGGGAGAATGGAACGATAAAGGATATTACTTACTGTGGGAGCCAAGTATTGCAGCAGAAAGCTTAGAGGGGTATTACCAACTCAAAAAATATTTTTGCAAATGGCAAAGTATTGTAGACGAAAAAGGATGGAATAGAAGAATTATGCAGTCCTTAGCAGATGAGCCTCAAGTATATAATGCTTTAAGCTATAGAGCCATTGCTTCTGTATTTAGAAAGTGTGTACCAGGAGTAAACATTATAGAGGCGGTAGAAACTTTTAATTTAGGTGGAGGCATAGATATATGGGTGCCTAAACAAGATACTTATGAAAAACATAGAGAAAAGTTTCAAGAGATTCAAGATGCAGGTGAGCAAATGTGGTATTATACCTGTGCTTTTCCAGCTGGGAAAATTATGAATAGGAGTATGGACTTACCCCTGTTAGTTTCTAGATATATTTTGTGGATGGTTTTTTATTATGGACTTAGTGGCTTTTTACACTGGGGATTTAATTATTATATAGGAGAAGATCTATACCATGAGGCATGTTGTCCTCATAAGGGAAAGAAACTTCCAGCAGGAGATGCACATATTATTTACCCAGGAGAAAAAGATGTTTATAGAAGTATGCGTTATATTGCTCAAAGGGCAGGTGCACAAGACTATGAATTATTCAAGGCATTACCCTGTATACAACAAGAACAAGTGCGAAGATGGATGCAGAAGTTGTGCCCATCCTTTAAAGTATACAATACAGAGGTGGAACAATTTGAAAGTATTAGAAAGTTGATATTAGAAAGTTAATATGGAAAGGGCTATAGATTAAAGGGAGTGTTGAGCATGAATCAATCAATCATTGTACTTATTGTAGATGATGAAGGTGCTACAAGACAGATTTTAGTCAAACATATTCCGTGGCAACAGTTAGGGGTAGAGCAGGTATATAGTGCTGAAAATGGTATGGAAGGCTTAAAGTTAGCTAGGGAACTCAAGCCTCATATTATTATTAGTGATATTAAGATGCCACATATGAACGGAATTGAAATGGCAAAAGCAATTAGAAAGGAACAACCAGATAATTGTTTTGTCTTTTTAAGTGCTTATGCAGATAAGGAATATTTAAAAACGGCTATTCAAATTAAGGCCACTAATTTTATAGAAAAACCCATTGACCTTGAAGATATTACAAAGCTAATGACAGAGCTAATACAAGAAATAAAGATCCGTGTATTTAAAATGGAGACGAATTTGTTAGAGGAACAACTTATGACCAAGGTGACTCTAAATGAAGAAGATTTTGTGAAACTTGTTCTAGAAGCAAAACCGAGTTTTGCAAGTAATCTTAATTATTATATTGCTGCGTTTAAATTACATGTTGCTATGCCTTCTAATGAGTATTTAGCTTATCAAGAAATTTTAACGTATAATTTTCCAAAAGAATCTTGTATTAAAAGTATGGATAGGGTAGGTATTTTGTTTTTAATTGTAAAAGGTGGAGAGAAATGGAGTCAATTTAAAGAAAAAATTCAGAGTGTAGTCAGTCAAATGGTTGAGATTAATAAGGAAGGACTTATTTTTATATCGATTATTAACCAGAGTGTTAGGTTATCTGATTTGCAAGAGGCCTGCGAATTTGTAAGAGAAGGGATAAATAGGTGTTTCTTTGAAAAAGAAAATCAAGTCTATGTTGTTCAAGCAGCACAACCAGCTTATGAAGTTGAACATGAGTTATTTGATACTTTTGAACATGAGTTAAAAGAAGGAAGAGAACATGAGTTGATGATGCTCTTACACACGCTTTATAATCAGTTTGAACATTCCAATGGAACATCAATTAATTATGTTAAAAATGTCTACTTTAAATTAATTTTCTATGTCTTACAAGAAGTAGAGTCACGAATGTTAAGCTCTAAACTAGAAAGAAGAGAAATAATACATAGGCTCAATCAGTCAGAAACTTTATATCGTACAGCAGGTGTTGTAAAAGAAACACTACGCAAATTTTTTGAAATGGTACAACGTGCACCTACTGAAGTAGATGATCCCTTTTATAAGATGCATCAATACCTGGAGGAGCATTATCAAGAAATTGAATTTAGCATCAAAGATATGGCAAATTATTTTAATTTTACACAATGTTACTTATGTGTCATGTATAAAAAGAAAACAGGTATAACCATTAATCAAGCACTTACTCAGCTACGCATTGATAAAGCAAAAGAATTGCTAAAAAATCCAAAACTTAAACTATATGATATTGCTTATAAAGTAGGCTATGCAGATGGAAAGTACTTTACAAAAGTTTTTAGCAAAGTAACAGGGATTACACCAAAGCAATTTAGAGAAAGGCATTGGGCGTATGAGGATGAAATATAGGTTAGGGAAAAAACTTTATAATGGTCATATTAAAAATAAATTGTTAGGCATGTATTTTTTCTTACTTCTTATACCCCTTGGATGCTTTTCCATAGTAACTTTTAGCAAGCTATCCTATATGATGCATGATCAAACCTTATCTGCAGCAACAAAGACATTTAGTAATACTCAGTTTATGATGGAAGAAAATTTTAGACAGATAGGTGAAATGATGAATACCTTAGCTAAAAATAAGTTGATTTATCGTATGGCAACAACTGATTTGTCAGGCTATCCAATCTATAATCAGTTGATAGATAGTAAGACACTTGTAGAGATTTTTAAGCATTTTAGAGATGTTACAAATGTAGAAAGAATAAGTTTCTATGTTAATAATGAAAGTATCTATGCAGGGCAAAATAAAGAAATTTTTAAGCTAGAAAGTATCCAAAATAAAGATTGGTTTGTGAAGGCAAGTGAGTCGAAAAAGGTAAATTACTGGTTTGATCCAGAATTATTTCAAGATACGAGTGAAGAAGAGAAAGAATGTTTTTCTATGGTTAGATTGCTTTATGACCCTAGTGATTTATCAGAGATTTTAGCAGTACTGCGCATAGAGATTAGCAAAAAATATTTTATGGATTTAGCAATAAGGACACCTGTTACAGAAAATAGTTCTTTTTTTTTAATAGAGCAAAATCGCTTGTTAGTTACCTCTAATAAGCACTTTGATAAAGGTTTTTATACCACTTTATTTTTGCGTATGAGTAATGAAACACAGGAACAGTGGCATGAAACACTCATTGGTAAAGAAAAATATTTCTATCGTTATGCCTCTATTTCAGATACACAATGGTATATGGTAAGTGTCATTCCTTATGAAGATGTATATGGAGAGATAACAAGATTAATAGTCAGTTTATTGTTGCTTGTGATAGTGGTAGGCGGTATGGTATATTGTATAGCCTATGCATTATCTAGCTTAACGCTTAATCGTGTCATTAAGCTTACACAGTCTATACAAAAGGTTGAAGAAGGAGATATGAGTATTACGATTCAAGCAGAGGGTACAGATGAGATTGGTGTGACCATGCAAGCGTTTAATAATATGATGCAACGTATCAATATCCTTATGCAGGAAAAAGAAGAGGCAGGTAAAGCAATTAAGAGCCTAGAGCTGAAGGCGTTACAAGCCCAGATTAATCCCCATTTTCTATATAATTCCCTAGATCTTATTAATTGTATTGCTATAGATAGAGAAATTCCTGAAATTGTAACCATGGTAAAAGCATTAGGACAATTTTACAAAATTTCCTTAAGTCGTGGTAGAGACTGTATCAGTATTAAAGAAGAACTCCGTCATGTAGAACTCTATGTACAAATTTTAAATTTAAGGTTCAATCAACGGGTTGAACTAATGATACAAGCAGATGAAAAGCTTATGCAGTATAAAGTGATTAAAATTATTCTTCAGCCTATTGTAGAAAATGCAATTATACATGGTATTTTTGAGAAGGCAAGCGGAGAAGGCATGATTTTAGTAACGGTGCTAGAAGAAGGAGAAGACATTTGCTTGAATGTACAAGATGATGGGATTGGTATGAGCGAAATGACTTTTAAGAAACATTTTAATTTTGATAAGTCTATGGAACAACAAAGGAGTGGTTATGGTGTAAGAAATGTACACGAAAGAATCAAACTAGCCTATGGAGACAAATATGGTATCACATGTACAAGCAAAATAGATAGTGGAACGATTGTTACATTGCGTATTCCGAAAATATTAGACTAAAAGGTTGCTTTATGAGTAACCTTTTTTTGTTTATAACAACACAAAAAATTCTACTTATCTAAAAATAATCCCGTTAATTTACTATGCAGAGAATCGTATAATAAGAGTAAAGGAGGGGGGGAGAATACAGTGAAACAAAAAAAACACAGCATATTTTATGATTTAAAAGTTAACAGGACCAAATGGCTGATGTTACTGCCAAGTGCGCTGATTCTTATCTTAATGTGTTACATTCCCATGGGTGGTATAGTTCTAGCTTTTAAAAATTTTAATTATCATGATGGCATATTTGGAAGTCCATGGGTAGGATTTGATAACTTTGAGTTTTTTATTAAATCAGGTAAGATCTGGAGTATTACAAAAAATACTATTCTCTATAATATTTTATTTCTTATTCTTGGAACTTTTTTTGCTATTATGTGTGCAATTTTATTGGCAGAACTGACTAATAAGTTTTTTAAACGCCTGACACAATCTTTAATGTTTTTACCCTATTTTATTTCATGGGTTGTAGTAGGTGCTTTTATCTATAGTTTATTTAACTATGAGTTTGGGGCTATTAATACATTGCTTGAGGTCTTTGGAAAGAAACCGATTGATGTGTATTCAAACCCGGCGGCATGGATACCCATACTGGCAGCGGCGAGTGTCTTTAAGGGAGTAGGCTACTCTACAACAATGTATTTGGCAAGTATTATGAGTATTGATGAAGAACTATATGAAGCAGCAAGTATTGATGGTGCAACCATGTGGCAGAAAATCTGGAATATTACTTTACCTTGTATTAGACCAACCATTGTGATTTTATTCTTACTTGCAATTGGAACCATTATGAAAGGGGACTTCCAAATGTTTTGGCAAGTAACAGGTAATAACCCTATGGTTTATGAAGTCACAGATGTTATTGATACGTATGTCACAAGGTCTATGCTCAGTATGCAAGAATATGGTATGACAGCAGCAGTAGGCTTTTATCAATCAGTATTCTCGTTCATCCTTATTATGATTGCCAATACCATTGTTAAGAAAGTAGAACCAGATTATTCACTGTTCTAAGGGGGAAACATGATGAAAAGAAAAATTAAAAATGTACCAACATCACTAGATCGTAAAATGTTCAATGTGTTTTCCTATCTGTTCTTAACCGTGCTTACTATTTACTGTACCATACCTTTTTGGCTTATTATTGTAGGTTCATTGACAACACAAGAATCTATTTTACTAGATGGCTACAGGCTATGGCCAAAAAGTTTTTCAGGAGAAGCCTATGAAATTTTGTTTAAAGCACCAGGTGCACTTTTAAATGCTTATGCGGTCACCATTGGTGTTACTGTGATTGGTACAATAAGTAGTCTATTGATGATGAGTATGGCAGCTTATGTTTTAAATAGTAAAGATTTTAAATACCGTAACAAAGTTTCCTTTTTCTATTATTTTACCTCCATTTTTGGGGGAGGTTTAGTACCTTGGTATATTTTATGTATCAAGTATCTCCATTTCAAAAATAACTTCTTATCTTTGATTTTACCCATTGTTGTAAATGTTACTTATCTCCTCATACTAAAGAGTTATATGAAGTCTATACCAGATTCTATTTATGAAAGTGCTAAATTAGATGGAGCAGGAGACTTTACGATTTATGCCAAAATTATTTTGCCACTTTGTAAGCCAGGTATGGCAACGGTAGGACTTTTTACAGCACTTAACTACTGGAATGACTGGTATAATGCAATGCTTTTTATCGATAATGAAAAGATGTTTCCACTTCAATATTACTTAAATAATATTTTGACCAAGGCAAGTGCTTTGCAAGCTGCTGCAGCAAGAAGTGGTATTGTCGTTGCATCTATACCGAGTGAACCGATGAAACTGGCTATGACAGTTATTGCTATTGGACCTATTATATTACTTTATCCATTTTTGCAAAGGTATTTTATTAAAGGCGTTACAATAGGAGCAGTAAAAGGGTAATGAAAAAATAAAGGGGGCACAGTTATGCATCGAAAAAAATTATTGTCAGGAGTTATCTCAGTTTTATTAATGTTATCTATGGCACTTGGAGGGTGTAGTAGTAGGACGGAAAGTACAAAACCTACACCGAATCAGGAAATAAATCAACCAGCAGAAGGAGATAAAACCCAAGAACCTGATATTGATCTTTCAAAAGAAGTTAAATTGACCATGTACCTATTAGGAGATCGTACACCTGATTTTGATAGAGTATTTGGAATGATTAATGAAAAATTAAAAGAAAAGATTAATGCAACATTAGATGTGAAATTTATGAGTTGGGGAGAATATGAACAAAAGTATCCGCTTCTTTTTGCTTCAGGAGAAGAGTTTGACATTATTTATTCAGCAGACTGGGCATTTTATAATTCTCAAGCCGTTAAACAAGGATTCTATGAAATTACACAAGGAAATTTAGAAAAGTATGCACCGATGACAGCTTCTACAATTTATAAAGAAGCTTGGGAACAAGCAAAGGTAGAAGGTAAAGTTTATATGTTACCAATGAATTATAAAGAATTATCAGGTTATGTTTATATGGCACGTGGAGATTTAATGGATAAATATGGTGTAGCAGATGTAACAGGGTTAGAGGGATTAGAAAAATATCTTGATACAATTGCTAAAAATGAACCTCAATTGATCCCTATGGATGTTGGATCAGATTATGATGCAACATTTATGTTTGATAGAATGTGGAATCAAGAGGTTTATGGTAAAGTTACAGGTGTAGGACCATGGCAATTAAGTGGCTCCATGGCAGTAGGAGATAAATCTTACACAGTAAAACATGTAAGCGAGAATCCTGAATTCCTTAATGTTATTACCAAATTAAAAGATTGGAAAGACAAAGGATACTGGAGCAAGAGTGCAGTTGTTAATACAACAGACAATCGTGAAAGCTTTGCATCTGGTAGAAGTGCAGCAGCCATTATGAACTTAAATACAGCTGTAAGCCAGTACTCTTCTGTCAATGAAGCACATCCAGAATGGAAAGTTCAAGTATTTGATGCAATGGATGAGATCCCTGCTACACTTGTATCCTTTATGGGAAATGGAATGAGTATTTTCTCAAAATCTAAGAATCCAGAAAGAGCACTTATGGTATTAGATTTATTGAGAAATGATGAAGAAATTCATGATTTATTCTGTTATGGTATTGAAGGTGAACACTATACAAATAATGGAGATGGTACAGTTACTTTATTACCTGCTAATGCAAATTATGGTTATGATGCAAACTGTAACTGGGGGATTCGTAATGATGCTTATTGGAAACGCTTAAAAGGTGGTATTCCTAATTATTCAGAACTCTACAACAAATGGCTAGAAACGGCAGTATCTCCTAATGAGTATTCTACTTTTAACTTTAATAGTGATCCTGTTAAGAACCAAGTAGCTGCAATGAGTGATATCTTTGCTTCTGACTATAAGTTACTTTGCTTAGGCTTTACAGATGATCCAGCAGGTGATATTGCTAAGATGCAAAAGAAGCTTAAAGCAGCAGGTTCAGAAGACGTATATAAAGAAATGGCTATAAAATTCAAAGAGTACGCTGAAGGTTTAAATAAGTAAATTAGTGAAAAGTATAAATAGGTTAGAAGCTATTACATACAAGTGTAGTAGCTTCTATTTTTGTAGTTAGATTTATATAAGAGAATAAAGTGTATTTTCTGAATAATAATAGACAACACTCCTGTCCACTTTGTATAATAGAAAAAAGCGATAAGCTATAAGGGGAGATACTATGGACACAAAAAATAAGGATAAGGCTTATATGATCTGGGGAATTGCTGCCTGTGTTTATGTCATTGTCTTTTTTCATAGGGTAGCTACAGGTGTAGTAAAAGATGAAATGTTTGAGGCTTTTGGATTAACGAATAGTGAAGAAGCGGGGAGTCTTTTTGCACTGTTAGGATCTATGTATATGTACGCCTATATGTTTATGCAAATACCAACAGGTATCTTAGCAGATACATTAGGACCTCGTAAAACGATTACAATGGGAACCATGCTAGCGACAGTAGGCAGTTTAATTTTTGCTTGTGCACCACATATTGTTGTAGCGTTTATAGGTCGTTTCCTAGTTGGTATTGGCGTGGCAGTCGTATTTGTATGTATTCTTAAAATCATTGCAGAATGGTTTCCAAAGGAGAAGTTTGGAACTATGTCAGGATGTACTTCTTTTATTGGAAACTTAGGCGCAATTTTAGCCATGGCGCCATTAGCTTATTTGAATAGTTTTATAGGTTGGAGAAATTCATTTTTAATGATTAGTGGAATCACATTGATACTAGGTATATTAGGGTGGTATTTTATTAAAGAAAGAGAACCTGTAAATCCTGTAGAAGAAATGAATGTAGAATGTAATGAATGGTCTCGAATTTGGGAGGTTATCAAAAAAATATTAAAAGATAGAGCATTATATCCTATTATGATAGCTTATGCTTTAACTTTTGGTTCAACAATGGCATTAACGGGGACATGGGGAGTAAGTATGTTCCAAGATTTATATAAAGGAATTAGTAAAACAACAGCAGCTAATGCTATGAGTTTTATTACCCTGGGAGTAGCAGTAGGTGGAATCATTATTGGAAAGCTTTCAGATACCATGAAAAGTAGAAGAAAACCAATGATTTTATTTGGTGGTATGCAATTAATATGTTGGTTGATAGTTGTATTTATTCCTATGCCTTGGATTGTACTCAATATAGTATTTTTTATCTTAGGTCTTACCGCAACAAGTTTTGTTGTATCTTGGGCCTATGCGAAAGAACGCCATCCTAAGCAATATGCAGGTATTACTATGTCAGTAGTAAACTTTGCAGGTTTTTTAGGGGGGGCGATAGTTCCTCAACTTATTGGTGTCGTATACGATAAACTACCTCATGATAATATGCAAATGGTATGGCAGACAGCATTAGGGGTATTGACTGGATTAATTAGTATTGCGTTTGTCTGTATCTTGTGTATCCCTAAGGAAAAGGAAGTAGAACAAGAGAACTATGATTTCAATAAATTGGATAAAACGACTTGAAAATTGTGGAGATTATAAATTATTACAAGTTTGTTAAGAAGTATAAAGAAAATGTATGTACCCCTAAAAAATTTGCTATAATGTGGATAGATTAGAAGCAAATGTTGACATTTTTAGGAGGAGACCATGCAAAAAACGACGAAGAAGTTAGTGCTTAGTACAGTTATTGCTTTAATGAGCGTTAGCCCTATATATGCAAGTTCTATGGAATTAACTTATGATGGAAAAACACATCAATACAATTTACCACCGATTACACTTTATATTAATGGGGAGGAAAAAAAGACAGAGATTATGCCTCCTGTCCAAATAGATGAACGTGTATTAGTACCTGCTCGTGAAGTATTTGAACCATTGGGAGCAGCGGTAGAATGGAAAAGTTATGAAAGAAAAATATATGTAAGTTATAAAGACTCACTCATGATTTTAGAGCCAGATAATGATGAAGTATGGTTAGATGGTAAAAATGTTCAGCTAGATGTACCAGCTAAGATTATTAATGATAAGATTATGGTGCCTTTACGATTTATAGGGGAGAATATTGGATTAGAAGTAAAATGGGTAGGTGGAGATGAACGTGCAGTTTACGTATCAGAAGGTAACACAAAGCCAGATGGTGGTAATAACCCAGAACCACTTCCAGAGACTAAGCCAGAAGTGACACCTGAACCAGAGCCAACGCCAGATCCAGTACCGGAAGAAAAGCCAGAAAGTAAGCCAACACCTATATTACCAGCTATAGGTAATAAATTAGAAAATGCAGTAGATGGAATTAAGCAGTTTTATGAAGGAGATAGTACGGGGTTAGTTGTAGATAAAGCGGCAGCAAGTTACAATATGACAACAATTGACCGTGCTACAGTATTAGGTGGACGTAATGATGCAACATGTATGATTGAAGCAAGTACACCAATTAGTGATTTTGAAGTAAGTCGCTCAGAAGGTAAGCTTATTATTGATATTAAAAATAGTAAGAATCAATTAGGTAGTACAGTTCAAGTAGCAAGCAATAGCTATGTTAAACAAATCCGTACAAGTCAATTTGCAGCGGATAAAACGCGTGTTGTATTAGATTTAACATCTGGAGCAGAGGCTCTTGTGAGCCTAAGTGATGATCGTACAGACATTATTATTCAACTTTCAAAAGAAGAAATTCCTGCACTTGCAGTAGGAGAAGATTTAAAAGGTGAATATTTAGGAATTCAAGGATTTGCGCCAAGTCAGATGACAATGGAAGAAAATGCAAGTCAGCTTATAGTGACTTTACCAAATACAAGTTTAGTAGAAGATGTTGAGTGGAATCGTGTTAGAGGCAATTACATAGATAGTGTATATGCAACGGAAAGTGGCAATAACGTAAAAATTACAATTAATCTACAAGATGATGTGAAATTTACACATACAACAGAAATTGTAAAAGAAAATACAATCATACGCTTTAGCAAACCACTATTTGAGTTTATTGAATACACAGGAGAATATAGACCAAGCTTTGAAATTACTATGCCAACAAGTTTTAGTATAAGCGATATCACTGTTGATGATAGATATAGAGAGAAGAAATTAGTTATCGATTTAGGAGATAACTACTCTAGTCAGTTTAGTGAAGGGAAATGGACTATTGGAGATAGTGCAGTCTCAACGTTGACAGTAGAAAATAGAACAACAACACGTTTTATTATCGAAGAGCAGACTATAAGAGCTGTTAACTTAAGTAAAAAAGATGATAAGCTTGTGATTGAATTGGTTAAACCAAAAGAGAAATATGGAAAGATACTTGTGCTAGATGCAGGACATGGTGGAACAGATGGTGGAAGTAGTGGTAATGGGGTAGTTGAAAAAACAGTTAACTTAACTCAGACATTAGCCATTATGAACTATATTCAGGCAAACTCCGATATTAAGATCTATATGACAAGAGAAGAAGATACCTATCCAGGGTTAAGAGATCGTACGAATATGGCAAATGAAATCGAAGCGGATATGTTCGTTAGCGTACATAATAATTCTCATACAGCAACAAGTAAAGGGACAGAGGTACTTTACTATCCAAGCACAACAGATGGCAGAAGTAAACAAATGGCTCAAATTGCACTAGATCATATTATAGCTGAATGTGGAACTTACAATAGAGGTGTTAAATCACGACCAGATTTAGTTGTACTTAATACAAGCAAAATGCCAGCTATATTATTAGAGGGAGCATTTATTTCTAATCCTACAGAGGCAGCTCTATTAGCAAGTAGTAGCTTTAATCAAACTTATGCAAGAGCAGTAGGAAATGCGATTATCGAGATGTTTAATACAATCTCATTTAGATAAGAAATTGGAAGGAGTTGTTACACGAAGTGTAATGACTCCTTTTTTGTGTGTCAAAGAATATTTAATTTATAGAATGGAGAGGTTGAAAGGGACTATAATTTAGCTGATTGAATCGGAACCTAGACTTCACAAATAGATTATTTAGCTTTACAATAGAATATATTTAAGAAATTTGTTTATAACAATATAAAAATAGATTAACGAGGGTAAACTAATGAAAAAAATTATATTTGCTACACAAAATCAAGGAAAAGTAAAAGAAATCAAGAAAATCTTAGAGGGGCTTCCTGTAGAAGTATTAACTATGGGAGAAGCAGGGATTGATATAGATATTGAAGAGAATGGCACAACATTTGAAGAGAATGCGGTGATTAAGGCAGAAGCTTTAACTGCTTATACAGATGCTATTATTTTAGCAGACGATTCAGGTCTTGAGATTGACTGTTTAAACAAAGAGCCAGGTGTATATTCAGCACGCTATTTAGGGAAGGATACACCTTATGAAGTTAAAAATCAGATTATACTGGATCGTATTAAAGATATACAGGATGAAGAGCGAACAGCAAGATTCGTATGCGCTATTGCAGCAGCAGGGAAGAATATCCCTACAATGGTAACACTTGCTACAATAGAAGGGCATATTGGACATGAAGCAAAAGGCAAAAATGGTTTTGGATATGATCCTATTTTCTTTATTAATGATTTTAAAAAGAGCACAGCAGAGCTTTCAGCTGAAGAAAAAAATAAAATTAGTCACCGTGCAAAAGCTTTAGAAGCTATGAAGGTAAAACTAATGGAATATTTAGGTGAATAATATGAAGATACTTGTTATAAGTGATACACATGCTCGTACAGGCCATGTGGAAAGTTTAATAGAAATGTATTTATCACATGATCTTACACACATTATACATTGTGGAGACTGTATAGATGATGCTAGACGTCTTGAAATGATATATCCAGAATTAACGGTCTATAAAGTGCCAGGGAATTGCGACTTTTCTTCTTATGGTATAGAAAATACTATTTTGGTGCACATTGATGATGTACCGATTATGATTACTCATGGTCATCAGCAACATGCAAAGCATGATTATGAGGAATTATGGATTGATGCAGAGGCTTATGATGCAAAGATTGCTATTTTTGGTCATACGCATATTGCCCACAAAGAAACAAAAAATGGCATTACCCTTTTAAATCCAGGAAGTATGACTTTACCAAAAGATAGCACAGTACCATCTTTTGCTATGATTGAGATTAAAAATAGTCGTATTATGGATATTGCACTCTTACAAATGCTTGATGAATCAAGGGTTTCTAGAAGATTTTAAGAAAAAATAAAAAAGGTGTTGACGTAGAGTGTTTATTTATGTATAATACATTTTGTCGGTTGAGGCCGACGGTGTAAAAACTAAAAGTTTTACGCGGGTGTAGTTCAATGGTAGAACTCCAGCCTTCCAAGCTGGCCACGTGGGTTCGATTCCCATCACCCGCTCTTTGTATCCATAGCTCAGCTGGATAGAGCAACGCCCTTCTAAGGCGTGGGTCCGGGGTTCGAATCCCTGTGGATACGTATGGTGGGGATAGCTCAGTTGGTTAGAGCGCCAGATTGTGGCTCTGGAGGCCGTGGGTTCGATTCCCATTCTCCACCCTTAGTTTTTACATATAGGGTTATCGCCAAGCGGTAAGGCACAGGATTTTGATTCCTGCATTCGGAGGTTCGAATCCTCCTAGCCCTGCTGTCCAGTAGGACAAACAATTAAATTTGGGTCACTAGCTCAGTTGGTAGAGCACTTGACTTTTAATCAAGTGGTCCGGAGTTCGAGCCTCCGGTGGCTCATATGCGGGTGTGGCGGAATTGGCAGACGCACTAGACTTAGGATCTAGCGCCATTGGCGTGGGGGTTCGACTCCCTTCACCCGCATCTTTTAAAATTTAATATTATACATGAAGCAATTTATGCGGGTGTAGTTCAATGGTAGAACTCCAGCCTTCCAAGCTGGCCACGTGGGTTCGATTCCCATCACCCGCTTTATGTATCCATAGCTCAGCTGGATAGAGCAACGCCCTTCTAAGGCGTGGGTCCGGGGTTCGAATCCCTGTGGATACGCTATATAGGGTTATCGCCAAGCGGTAAGGCACAGGATTTTGATTCCTGCATTCGGAGGTTCGAATCCTCCTAGCCCTGTATGAAGAAAAAAGACTACTAAGGTAGTCGATTTTTTTTTGCTCTCTTGAGTTTTTAGAAAATTTATGATAAAATTATAAAAGTCAAACATAATGGGTTGTCGCCAAGCGGTAAGGCACAGGATTCTGACTCCTGCATCCGAAGGTTCGAATCCTTCCAGCCCAGTTATAAAAAATAGAGGTTAAGCTACTCAGTTGAGTAGCTTAACCTCTATTTTTTATAAAGTATTTAAATTAAATCACTTAATTTATATTTGGTAAGATAATAAAAATTATAGTATATCTAAAGCTTCTTTGTTAGAAAAGAGATTATCATACATATATTGATTACGGTATTTATATAAGAATACTATAGAGAATATTAAAGTTGAAAATTCAGCAAAGGGTACAACAAGCCATACACCATTAATGTGGAATAGGAACGGTAAAACTACAATGCCCAATGTAAATAATATAAAAGTTCTAAGCAGTGAAAGCAGGGCAGAAACTTTTCCGTTAGAAAAAGCGGTGAACATACCACAGGTAAAGATGTTTAATCCACTAACTAAGAATCCTATTGAGAAGATAATAAAACCATTTAAAGTAATATCAAATAAGCTCGTTCCTTTAGCTGTAAAAGTGGCAATAAGTGCTTCTGATAAGCCACGGGCTATGACAAAAGAGCTAATAGAGAAAATGAATATAATGATATAACTATATTTAATTAGTTTCTGAACTTGTTCTTTGTTTTGGCTTCCGTAATTAAAGCTAATACGAGGTGAGGCGCCAGAAGTAAAGCCTAGGTATGCTGCATTTAGTAAGAATTGAATATATAAAATAATTGTAATTGCAGCAATGCCATCTTCACCTAAAAATTTAAGCATTGTAACATTGTAAAGGAAAGTTGTGACGGCTGAAGAAAGTTGAGTAACCATTTCAGAAGATCCATTAATACAACTATCTTTGATAACATTAAAATTAAACTTTGGCTTTACAAAATAGAGGGTATTTGTCTTTTTTGTAAAATAGATAATGGCGATGATAGAAGGTAGTACATAACCAATACAAGTAGCGAGTGCTGCACCTGTAACACCTAGATTAAAAGATACAATAAATATATAGTCTAAAACAATATTAACAATACCACCACTAATAGAACTAATAAGGCCGAGCTTAGGTGCTCCAGCCGTTACTAAGAAGTAGTCGAAATACACTTTTAATAAGATAAATGGTGTAAAAACGAGCATTGTAAATAAGTAATTATGCCCATATTGATAGAGTAAATCAGTTGTACCTAAAGCGTAGATGATGTCTTTAATAAAGAAAAGAGCAATGATGGCTACAATACCACCACAAACTAAGGTGCTTAGAGTAATCAAAGAGAAGCTCTCTTTAGCTTCAGTATCCTTGCCCTCTCCCATATATTTAGCAACGATAGCGCTCCCACCAGTAGCAAACATAATGCCAATCCCGATTAAAATACTAATAACAGGAAAGACAATGTTGGTAGCAGATAAGGCATTGGCTCCTACAAAGCTGGAAATAAACATACCATCTATAATGGTATATAGAGAGAAGAATACCATCATGACTACAGTGGGGAAGGTATATTTTATAAGTGATAGAAAAGAAACTTTGTTTTGTAACGCATTCTGCATACAATCCTCCTTGGAATAATAATGTCTGTAATGTATAATAAGGTATCCTGTTACTGGATAGTCAATAAGGAGATTTAATATGAATGATAATAAAATAAAGTATTTTTCTACAGGTGAGTTTGCAAGGTTATGTAGAGTTAATAAGAAAACACTTTTTCATTATGATGAGATAGGCTTATTTAAACCAGATAAGATTCTGGATAATGGGTATAGATACTATTCAGAATATCAATTAGAAGTATTTGATTTCATACTTGCGCTTAGAGATATAGGCATGCCTCTTAAAGAAATAAAGGGACTTATAGATACAAGGAATATTACAAGTGTTCTTGAAGTATTTGAATTTGAAACTAATAAAATTACTGAAGAAATAAAAAAATTGCAGCGTACTAAACAAATGATAGGGAATAAAATAAAAACATTACATGATAGCTTTCATTATACAGAGCAAATAATAATACAAGAGCAAGAAGAAGAAAGCCTTATCTTAAGTAATCCATTAGATGGGACAAAAGAACCTTACGATATGGAAAATTACATGGCTCATCTAGATTATTGCTATGCAAATGAACTAGCTATAGGATATCCTGTAGGGGCAATGCTTACAAAGGAAAAATTGGAGCAGAGTAATTATTATAAATATGACTATTACTATACTAAGACAGATAGACATCAGAGAAATGAGAAATTAGAGATTAAACCTAAAGGGTTGTATGTAGTAGGATATATAAGAGGGTATTATGATAAGACACCCTTATTGTATGATAAGATAATGAAGTACATTAAGGCACATAATTTATGTATTATTGGTAATGCCTATGAGGATGTGCTGGTAGATGCAGTAGCTGCAAAAGAGAAAAATGATTATATGATCAAAGCCTCTATACAGATTCAAGAAAGGTAAAATTTAATCGTTACTCCTGAACATATGACATTTTTGAAATAAGTATAATAGAGGTAGTAATACCTACCTTGTTGTATGAATTAAAATAGAGAACTTTTTTAGGGAAGTATACGTCTAAAGTGATAAAATGAATGGGAATTGGAGAGGACTAGATATGAAGAAGAAAAGTCTATTGGCTGTATTAACAATATGTATAGGGGCATTGGCTATGCCAGTATGGGCAGCGGAAATTATTCAACCTATTAATGTTCCTGTAAGCCAACCAGTATCAACAGATTTAATAAATATAGAAGTACCTATTTCAAGGGCAGAGTTTATAACTATTTTAATTGAAGCAGGTACAGGTAGAGAATTACCACTTATAATGGATACACACTATGCAATGTCTGCTATGCAAAAGGCACAAGAATTAGGGTTGATTGATTTGACTCAATATCCAATGGAAATATGGTTAGAAGACATGCCCATAGAAGAGAAAGTAGAGATACTAGACAAAGCTAAAAAGAATAATGGTATCAATATGGAGCAGGTCTATAAAATTTTAAAAGAAAAATTAATAGAACAAGTTATAATAGATGAGAAAGTAGTAGAAGTAAAATCAATAGAATATTATAGAGGGAAAGTCATGCTACCTTTGCGAGATGTAGCGGAAGCAATGGGATTTGAAGTAACATGGGATGCAGATACTTATACAGCTACACTTAACAATGATGAGATAAAATCCAAAGTGCAGATAGGAACAGATTTGTATAATTACTATAGTGTAAAAGCAATAGGAATGTCTGCACCGTTTAGTGTAGGCGTTGCACCGAAGTTTATAGAAGGTAGTGTTTATGTACCGTATGAGTATTTTTCGATGTTTGCTGATTGGGTAGTAATGGATCAGAAACTTGTGTTTACATTAAAAAAATAAAATTAATGGAGCAAATATGCCGTTATAGATGAAATAGTATCTATAACGGCATATTTACTTAAAAAAATATACTTAAGTTTATAAAAAATGTGTACATAAATAGAATAGATGATATAATTATTTAGACTAAAATATAAAAATAAACATAAATAAAGGAGACATCATGAGAAAATTTGCATTATTAGCACTTGTAACATCACTTACTTTTTCATCTTTTCCGGTAGTGTATGCAAGTGAAAGACAAAATGTATCCAGTATTGAGCAATCAATAAGTGAGGATATGTTGGCTATGAATAATATTGGCTTAATAGTTGGACACAAAGAGGGACTAACAGCTCAATTTGCCCAAAAGAAAGTAACGGGTAATGACTTACATGCTATTTTATTGAAACTAGGTATCTCATTAGATGGCAAATATAAGGAGTTAATGGCTCATTTAGCTCATTCTAAACCAATATCTGAAAAAGAGTTCTATGAAATTTTTCTTCAGTTATTAGGTTATGAGAAAGGTGTAGATTTTAATGAAGAGATAGTGATTACTTTTGCTGATGCTATAGGTCTTGCGCCAACTCACAGTAAATCCTTTACACATCAAGATTTAGCAAGAGTATTAAATAATTGCCTTAAGTCTAAAACAAAAGAAGGTCATGAATACTTTGAGATTTTATTAGCAGATGGTTTCTTGAGTGATTATAACACCAATAAAGATATCCCAGAGGCTTTAGTCTTTGATGGCAAAACTCAACCTATTTTTAAGCACGATGAAGCGATTTATGAAAAAGTATATGTAGAAGTAGAAACAGATACAGATTTTGATGGAAAACTTGATTTAGTTGAGGTTTGGATTAAACGTCCTGCTGAAACGGAAAAAGGGATGCAAGTACCAGTTGTATTTGAACTTAGTCCATATGAGCGTGGAACAAATGACGATTTATATGATCTACATAACGTAGATGAAGACCTTACAGTAAGTGAAAGAACAGAAACAACTCTTGGAGATGTAACTTATAAACCAGAAGAAAAAGAACTTCCAGCACCACGCAAGATAGCAGGACAAGCTGAACATGGACAACTTGAGAAGTTTGATTTTGATGGATGGTATGATTATTTCTTTGCACGTGGTTATGCAGTTGTTTCAGCTGGTGGGCTTGGAAGTATTGGCTCTGAAGGGATTGTAGATACAGGATCAGCAGATGAAATAGCAGCAGGTGTAGCCATTATCAATTGGTTAAATGGAGATGCACGTGCATTTACAAATAAAACAGATAATATAGAAGTAAAAGCGGATTGGTCTACAGGAAATGTAGGAATGTCAGGACGTTCTTATAGAGGAACTTTACCAATTGGTATAGCTGCAACAGGTGTTGATGGACTTAAAACAATTGTACCAGTAGCAGCGATTAGTAGTTGGTACGATTATTACAGAACAAATGGATTAAACTTAGCTGGTGAAGGATGGCAAGGTGATGATACAGACTTATTAGCTATTTATTGTATGAGTAGAATGTTTGATCCAGAAGATTATAGTAGTGTAAAAGCTGTGTTTGAACGTGCAATGGATCAAATGCGTATGGAACAAGATCGTGTAACAGGTGATTACAATGTATTTTGGGATGAAAGAAATTATTTAAATAACGCGGACCAAATTAAAGCAAGTGTATTTATTGTACATGGTTTAAATGATTGGAATGTAAAGAGTAAACAATTTGATATGCTTTGGAAAGCTTTAGAAGAAAATGATGTACCACGTAAAATGGTATTACATCAAGGTGAACATATTAGTATCAATAATTTAGCAGGTATTGATTTTAATGATATGATGAATCGTTGGTTTGATTACTGGCTTTATGAGATTGATAACAACGTAATGGAAGACATTGCACCTGTAACAATCCAAAACAATACAAATTTAGAATTTGAAACATTTGATAACTGGCCAGTTAAAGGTGAGACTCTAAAACTTTATTTAAATAATGGAGGTCAAATACATGCATTAACAACTAATCCTTCTTCTAAATCGAAGAAGGAAAGCTTTGTAGATAATCTTTCAATATCAGGATATGATAGAGCAGTTCAAGATGGATTAGCGTGGAGACAAACTATAGTAGGTACTCCAGAAGAGGCAAGAGCTGATCGTCTAGCTTATGTAACAGAACCTTTAAAGGAAGATATGAGAATAAGTGGGACAATTAATGTAACACTTAAAGCAGCACTTGATCAGCCAACAGGTATTATTAGTGCAATGCTTGTAGATTATGGAACAGAATATAGACCTACAATTGACACAGAAGTAGTTGTACCAAATGGCATTATCTATGGTGGTAATGCTGGGTCAGATGATATAGTAGACTTTGTAATGGAATCAGAGCCATCTACATTTAAAGTCATTTCACGTGGTTGGATGGATGCGCAAAACCGTGTGGCACCTTATCGTGTAGATCCGATTAAACCAGGTACAGAATATACATTTACAGTAGATATGCAACCTATGGATTATACTGTGAAGGCAGGGCATAAATTAGGGCTTATTTTATATTCTACAGATGCTGAGTATACAATGAGACCACTTACTACAACTCACTTTACAGTGAATGTAGCAGAGACATTTTTAGAGATTCCTGTAGCAAAATAAAGAAGTGAAAGAATTAAATAAAATACAAAAGATCCCCGAACAAGAGGGATCTTTTGTATTTTCAAGATTTTCCATTTTAAATTGAGATGTTTGTACCAATAATAGAGTTGTTAAGAGATGAAATTTAGTGCATATATAGACTTTAAGATAGTATGAGATTTAATTATAATTATTATATGAGTATAGATAAAAAAGATAGAAAATTTGATATAAATAAATTTTCATAGACTTGCTATACTAATAAAAAGACGATATAAGGAGGACAACAATGGCTGATTTATTAGAAAAAGGTGCCGTGCTTCAACGCGATAAAGAAACTTATGCAATAGCACCTCACTTAACAGGTGGGCTTGTAACGCCAGAACAATTAAGAAAAATTGCAGATGTAGCAGATAAGTATAATGTAGCAACACTTAAAGTAACAGGTGCTCAACGTATTGCCCTTGTAGGGATTAAAGAGGATGATATAGATGATGTGTGGGAAGATTTAGGAATGAAGCCAGGAGCTGCAATTGGGCTTTGTGTACGTAGTGTTAAAATCTGCCCAGGAACTACATTTTGTAAAAGAGGGCTTAATGATTCAGTAGCTATTGGTGCTAAGTTAGATGGTATTTATCATGGTCAAAACTTACCGAATAAGCTTAAAATAGGTGTAAGTGGCTGTCCTAATAGTTGTTCAGATAGTCATACAAGAGATATTGGTCTTATTGGTGTGAAAAATGGATGGCGTGTTTATGTAGGAGGTAAAGGTGGTGGTAGACCAAGATTGGGAGACCTACTTGTACCGCTTGTAAAAGAAGAGGATCTCTTTACACTTATTGATAAAATTGTAGCTGTATATGCTGATAATGGGGCAAAACATGAACGCCTTGGAGACTACATTGACCGTGTAGGCCTTGACACATTTAAAGAACAAGTTGGCGTTGAAGTTAACTAAGAGGCTGTCACATAATTATTAGTCTCAATGAATAAAAGAGCTCTAAAACTAGAAATTTAATTAGTTTTAGAGCTCTTTTTACTATTAATAAAAGTACTTATTCATTTTGCAATAACCTTTTTATACTTTAAATTTCATAATATTTGTTTGAAGATTTTCAGCTTCTTGGCGAAGGACTTCGGCCATAGATTTAAATTCTTCAGAAGTAGCCATTTGCTCTTGGGTAACAGCTGCTAAGTTCATTGTATTCATATCAATGGTTTGAGAGACATTGCCTAATGTAGACATATTATCAGTAATGATACCTATAGAAGTAACAATGCTCATTGCAGTCTCTTTAATTTCTTCTATTTTATGTTGATTATCCAGATTTGAATGTTTAATCACATCAAAAGAATTAAGTACATGTGTTGTAGCATCTTTTCCTTCTTTTGTATGGTCGACACATTCAGAAATAGCTGTAGAGAGTGTAGAAGTAAGAGAATTAATGTAGCCAATAATATCGACAATCTCATTAGCAGAGACATTAGAGTTTTCAGCCAGCTTTCTAACTTCATCTGCAACAACAGCAAATCCTTTTCCACTTTCTCCAGCACGTGCAGCTTCAATAGCAGCATTTAGAGCTAGGAGGTTAGTTTGTTCTGCTATACCTGAAATAGTTGTTACAATACCTTGGATTTTCACCATATTGGTAGAAAGGTTTTGGATGATTGCGTGAGTATGGTTAATACCTTCTTCGATATTTTCCATTTTAGATTGAGTCGTTTGAACTGCATCTAAACCTTGAGTGGTATGTGTGATTGTTTCATTGGCAGTTTGATGAGCAATATTGATTTTAGATGAAATAGTATTAATGTTTGAGTTAAGTTGTTCGAGTATAGATTTTATATTCTTTGTTTCAGAGAGTTGTTGAGTTGAAATAGATGAAATTTCACTAGTTGATTGTGCTAAGTCTTCGTAAGCGATTGTAGCATTAGTTGAGCTAACAAGAATGCTTTCAGAAGTTTGAGAAACTTGAGTAGCTGATTGCTGAATACCAGTAACCATATGTCTTAAAGCATGCACCGTTTGATATAATGCTTTATTAATTTTTCCTATTTCATCTGATTTTGAAGCATCAATAGAAATAAGGAGATTACCTTCTGCTAAGGATTCAATACTTTCAACAAGTGAACGCATTGGCTTAAAGAAGAAAGTAAGAATGATATAATTAATACCAATAGAAAGCAAAATTAATACAGTTGTTACAATGATAATTGTAGAGGTAAGTTTTTTTGTATTAGCAGTTAATTCATCACCTTCATAATCATATTCTACAACTCCTACAACCTCTTTATTGCTATTAAAGATAGGCGCAAAAGCAGAAATATAATATTTGGAGAAAGTATCTACGTAGTAAGGTTCACTTGTATGAGTTTCTCCTGTTTCAAAAGTCAATTGAGTTTCTTTAGAAAAGTCATTTTTTGTTTGTTCATATCCTAAATCTACGTAAGCATCACTACCATCAATAATATAGGTATAATTATCTGTAGTTAAGTTTGCCAGAGTGTAAAGCATACCATTTCCTATATTCAGATTAAGATGTTGAAGTTTTTCTCTTACTTGGGTATAAAATGGGGAATCAGGATTTTGGTTAAGAGATAAGTGCTCAAATTCATCACCATCGATTAATAAAGTAGCGGATTGAGCAATGTTTAGAGCATCAGTTGCCATCATATTGACTGTGTGATGATACATGTTGCTGTAGAAAATACTGCTGATAATCAAGCAGATTGCCAATATGATCACTGAAGTAATGGTAATGATCTTTGTTTTCAGTGATAAGTCTTTGAGTTTTTGCATAGGTCTCCTCTTTCTAAATTTTTATATTATAGTACATACTTATATTATGATTATAAGATTTATAAATCAAGTACTAGTGAAAAATAACATGTTATATATTCTTACAAAAAGATTAAATATTTTAAATAGATTAGAAGCGATGGTGATGAAAGGATATAATAGAGATAAGAAACAATTTATAGTAGAGTGATAATGAGGAGTTAGGAGAAGGCATGTCTTATCTATTTAAAAATTATGCAGGTATCTATGATAGTTTTATGAAGCGGTTTCGGTTAGATACCAATGAAGAGATTTTGAAACATCTAGGAACAGTAAAAGGAAAGAAGATTTTAGATATAGGTGGAGGAACTGGTACTTTAGCTAATTTATTACAACATAAGGGTGCAGATGTAACACTTGTAGATCCTTGTCAGGAGATGATCAATCAAGCGAGCAGAAAAAATAAGCATATCCATATTTATGCCAACACCCTACAAGATTTAGAAGGAATATTAAAAAAGAATACTTTTGACAGAGTAATTCTAAGAGATGCATTACATCATATAAAGAATCCAGAAGAAATTATTGCACTTAGCAGAGAGTATCTACAAGCTGGGGGAGAAATTCTGATATGGGAGTTTAATGGAAAGCAGTGTATTGCTAAGATTATCTGGTGCTTTGAATTATTGTGTTTTGAGAAGTGTCATAGATTTTCGAAAGATGGTTTAAGAAAACTGTGTGAAAAGTATTTTGATGAAATAAACTTTATAGCACCAAGTTCGTTTGAAATGCTATATCAAGGGAAAAAGAGGGAGCAGATATGAAATATTTTGAACTCATTAAAAGGTTAGGAAAGTTGGGGTTACAAAGAAAAATTGTACATTATGAAGACATAGGAAAAGCGTATACAAAAGTGAGTGACTACTATGAAAACTATTTTTTAAAGATAATGCATGTACATAATGATAAGGTTTTAGAAAAGCTAGTAGAAAACAGTGATGAAGATGTAGAGAGTATATTAGATCTTGCATGTGGAACTGGATATAATAGTGAACAACTGGCTAGAAAATATAAGAATGCTTATTTTCATTTAGTAGATATATCAAGAGGCATGTTATCAAAAGCAAGAGAAAAACAGATTGCGCATGCTATATATTATGAGCAAGATATGCTGAGTTTCTTGCATACTCAACCAGATGGAAGGTTTGATATGGTTGTATGTTGTTGGGCGATCAAATATCAAAATCCACATAAGATAATTAAAGAAGTCCATCGCATTTTGAAGCCAGGAGGGACTTTTGGGGTGATCGTGAATACAAAGGAGACTTTGCCTGAAATAAGAAAAGTCTATCCTAAGCTACTTATAAAGCAACCAAAAGCTATAAAAGAAATTATGTTAGCATTACCTAATCCAAAGAATAAGCATATATTTGGTAAATGGTTTAGAAGTGTGGGCTTTGAAGAGATAAAAGTAGTGCAAGGAAGGCAGATTTTCCAATTTAACGATATGAGAAAACTTGTAAGGTGGGTAACCCATACAGGTGCCTTAGCAGGTTTTGACTGTATGATAGATTTAAAGGATGAAAGTATTCAACATCAACTTGCCATAGAGTTAAAAAAAGAAAAAATTAAGCAGATTACCCATAGTTTTGTATGGGGTGTATTTAGAAAGTAAGAGGGAGATCATATGGAATTAAAATCATTGATAAAGATAATACCGATGCTGTTTAGTAAAGGGGCAGTAGAAAACTTTTTTTATCTGCATAGAAGATTTAAAGAAAACTCAAATTATAAATTAAAATACTTAATTAATTGTTCTTTAAATGTTATTAAAAATGAACGTATTGTTAAACATGATGGAGAGTATATCGTTAATGCATTTTTACCACCAGTAAATAGTAAAGCATTTAAATGTATAGCTCAAAATGTACCTGGAGAAGGGGCTGAGTTTTATACTAACCATGTTAAAGGGGTAAGGCTTGCACCTATTTCTACATATGTTGCTGTAACTAAAAGATGTATGTATAACTGTTGGCATTGTAGTGCAAGTGAAATGATGGGACAGCCACAATGTGACTTATCAACTAAGGAAATGATTCAAATCGTACAAGCATTACAGCGTTTAGGCGTAGGTATTATAGGGTTTACAGGTGGAGAACCACTTGTAAGGCAAGATCTAGAAGAAATTATACAGGCTATAGATAAAAGAAGTATGACACTTATGTTTTCTAATGGATATGGACTTACAAAGGAAAGAGCAGAAAGTCTTAAAAAAGCTGGCCTATTTGGTGTTGCTATTAGCTTTGATAGTACAAAGGCTCAAGAGCATGATGCCAAGAGGGGGTATGAAGGGGCACACAAAATTGCATTAGATGCTATTCGTCATGCAAAGGATGCAGGACTTTATACAATGGGGCAAGTGGTTTGCACAAGAGAAATGTTACAAAGTGGTGAGATTCATGAGGTTGCAAAGTTTTTGAAAAAAGAAGGTATTCATGAACTAAGAATAGTAGAACCTATCCCATGTGGAAACTTAGAAGAACAACAAGATGAGGTATTGATAAAAGAAGAAAAAGAGGCACTTATTCAGCTGCATGTATGCTTCAATAATAACCCAGACTATCCAAAAACATCAGTCTTTCCATATGTAGAATCAGAGGAACAGTATGGGTGTGGAGCAGGTGTACAGCATAGTTATATTGATTATAAAGGTAATTTTAGAGCATGTGATTTTATTTATGAAAGCTATGGTAATGTGCTAAAGGAACCTATAGAAGAAATATGGCAAAGAATGCACCAAGCTTGTGGCAAGCCTAAGTGTGATTGTTATGCAAAAAAAAATTGTGCGAAATGTAGTATAGAAAAGGTACCTAAATATTATAGGTTACTAGGTGGAGAATAGAATTATTTAGTATAAAGGTCACAGATAGATATTCTGCTATTCTGTGACCCTTATAGTAATTCTGGTAATTAAGAGTTACTTGTGAATAGAGGAAAAAGAGGAAAAAAGATAGAAAAGCCAATTAAAAGATAACCACCCAATCTACTTGAAACAATATAAAAATCAGAGGGTTCTCCACCGTCAACAGACATACAGTATCGAATATTCCAGCATATTTCAGGATAAATAATATTCATAAGTCCAATTAAGTTTAAGATAAGGCTTAAGATATTAAAACATACTAAAATACCAGTAGAAAGATTATTATTTAATACATGAAAAATTTTATCTAAAAGAATAACTTCGGTAGGTATGGAGGACGTAGTTTGAGTAGAATTAGTAAGGTATATACCAAAGACGTCTCTTTTGTGGATAGATCCATCTGATAAAGTGATAATAATGCCTTCATCTAAGTCTAAGCTATTATAAGTTATAGTTTTATCCAAGTAATTAATATGAAGGAGTGTATTGTAGGTATTGAATAAATAAGGTTCGCTATCTACTTCTAATAAGTTATTATAGGAATCTTTAAAAGTAGCATGTGTATTAGTCTGTTTGATTAGTGTAAATGTTTTGTCTTCGAAGCGAAACGTACGACTAAAATATTGTGTAAGTAAACCTATGAAAAGGCTTAAGATAAATGTAATAATAACCCCAAATATAAAGGTATTTTTTTTGCCATATTTAGTATAGAGTTGTTCCATATAATCCCTCCCTATTTATTTTCTATTATATCATAGACTATTAATAAACCTTATGCATGTCTCCAATAAAAGTGCACATACTAAGCTTGAGGTTACTTTAGAAAAATAAGATAGGATGATGTATATGTTTGGTGGATGGATTGAGTGGATAGGCTATGCAGCATCAGTAGGTATAGTTATTTCTTTACTTATGACTAATATGGTCAAGCTTAGAGTGATTAATAGTATAGGATGTGTACTTTTTGTTATTTATGGTGTATTAGTAGGTGCTTATCCAGTTGTAATTTCTAATGCGGCAATTGTAGTGATTAATGCTTATCAATTGTATAAACTTAGCAAAGAGAAAAATTAAGTAAGAAGAACTGTGAGTATTAAAATGCAGTTCTTTTTTTATTTGAAGTAAGTGAGAGATTTGTATTGGTAAGAGATAAGAATAATGATATTATAAGAGAGTAATTGTATAAATGATTCTGTATAAAATATCTTTATAATGTTATTAAGCAGTAATAAGTAGGGTAGGTTGGACTAAAGACGGAACAATACAAAGTTGGAGCTTTAATGGATGGCATAGATAAAATTTTATCACCAGGAAGGGGGAATATGTGAATAAGAAGGGGCAAAAATTATTTAAGTATATATTAAAATTAGGGATTATATTCTTACTAACTTCCTTAGCTATTTTAGTGGCAGAACAATTCTTTGCATTTTCTTTAAAAGATGGTTTTGTTATTGCTGGTGTAGTCTATATTTTTATAGGAGGATCAAACACATTTGGGGATATGGGCAGAAGGGCAGACTTTCAATATCTCTATGCTAGAAGTATGAGCTTTAAGAGTCAAACAGATGAAATTCGTAGAGACAAAAATGAATTAGATCAAAATAGTTCATCTGTTATAGAGATAATTTTAGTAGGAATACTGTTAATGATTATTGGTTTTACTGTATTTAAATAGATAAAAGCCCCAACAAAGAGCTGTGCTCGTAAGTTGGGGCTTTTATCTATTTTGGTAAACCATATTGTGAAAGATGGTTATTTTTATAACGATTGTCGTGAGTAATATCTGCACCAAACCAACCAGGTGCTATGAAGTTAGCTGCTTCTAGTTGAGATGGAAATTCTACTTCAACAGTTAGAAGGCCGTCTAAGGGACCAGCATACACATCTAATTCTGCAGTAAGGTTTCCATCTAGGGGGATAAAGTAGCGTGTTTTTTCCACTGGAGTATTATCTACTTTATGCCACAGTGCATCACACTGTTCTTTTGTAATACCAAGTTCAAATTCTTCACGAATCATATGACCTTGAGATTTAAGGCATACGCAATAAGTATCATTCATTTGTCGAATTCTAATAACAGGGTCAGTAGAAATATATCCTTGTTTAATCTTCTTACAAGTATATGCATTGAGGTCAGGAAGTTCTTTAATCAAAAATTTACGTTCAATCTCCATAACTACTACCTCCTCCTTATAAATCTTTACTTCATTGTATCATATTAAGTAGTCAGAAAATAGACAAAAAAATAGATAGATTTTATAAGACAATTATAGTATTTTGTACTACATGATGCGTTGTGAGGCAGATTTAGCTGTGATAAGATAGGGAATAGAAATTGAATCTATATGAAGAGGTGACATAAATGAAAGTTGTTGTATTTTTTGCTACAGGATACGAAGAAGTAGAAGCGCTTAGTGTAGTCGACATATTAAGAAGAGGTGGCGTAGAAGTCATCATGGCAGGTGTTGATGGAGATGTTGTATCAAGTGCACGTGGAATAAAAGTGCAGATGGATCAAAAAGCAGAAGATATTAACTATGATGAGATAGGAATGGTTGTATTACCAGGAGGACTTCCAGGTGTAGACAATCTTTTTGCAAGTGAACTTGTTAAGGCTCGTGTGTTAGAGTTTAAATCAGCCGATAAGTGGATAGCAGCAATCTGTGCGGGGCCAAGTGTGCTTGGAAAGTTTGGAATTTTAGAAGGGGAAAAAGCAACATGTTATCCTGGATTTGAACAGTTTTTATATGGTGCAACACACAGTGAAGAACGTACTGTAGTAAGTAATAAAATTGTAACAGGTATTGGGGCTGGGGCCTCTTTGGAATTCGCCCTTAAGCTACTTGAAGTTGTTAAAGGAGTGGATAAAGCTGAAGAGATTAAGGGGGCTATGCTTATCAAATAGCATAAAGATACCGTTTTTGGGATATATTTATAATACAAGGGCTGTTACAGCATCGCTGTAACAGCCCTTACGACTTCATACCATCACTTAGTCTAATTACCGAAAACAAGAATTGTAGTTGGAATGTGGGTGAACACATCCATGATTTCATCTGGAGCTATGTAGCATTTACCAAGAGTTTGAAAAGCATCTTGAACTTTTTGTAAGCTAAGTTCATAGATATAAGCAATCATCTCAGGTGTATAAGTTGGCGATAAGGCGTATTTCCATTGTCGCTGTATCAGTCTACATATATAACTCGAAGCATGAGACACAATTGTAAAGAAATCAACAAGTGTTATAGTAGCAATACTATGCTCCTTCATTATGTCCGTTATTTCCTGTGTTGGCATACCTAAGATAAGGGCAACCTCTATTGGGTCATACGGCGCATCGTTGGTCTTTAAGAACAAATCGATGCCCATAAGTTTAGGAGAGATATTTTGCATATAAATGTGTTTAAAGCTAACATCCATAAAGGTTATCCTTTCTATGAGTACGTACAAAACATCACATAACTTGATTATAAATGAATTCATACGCACATACTATATGTAATACTTGGAACTTTACTGAATAAAATTTTACAAATAAGGAATACGAGTAGATTTTTTTGATTTTTTATGCTATAATTACGGAATGTTAATTTATAATGCAATATTTACGCTTAAACGTAATGAATATTAAAATCCAAGGAGGATCATTTTTAATGAATACAGAAGTAAAAGTACTAGAAAATAGCATTGTATCACTTACAGTAGAAGTTGGCCAAGAAGTAGTAACAGGTGCAGTTAACAAAGCTTATAATGAAATGAAAAAAGATTTCAATATGCCAGGGTTCCGTAAAGGTAAAGTACCTAAAGCGATGATCGAAAAAATGTATGGTCCAGAAGTATTCTTCAATAAAGCTGCTGATATCATCATTGATGAAACATTAGCAACAGCTGTAGAAGAAAACAAAATTGATATGGCAGCACGTCTTCGCCAAGGAGATGTTGAAGTAGCTGAAATGTCAAAAGATGGAATGAAATATATTGCACACATCACAGTTAGACCAGAAGTTGAACTTGGTGAGTACAAAAACCTTACAGTAGAAGTAGCAAAAGCTGAAGTTAGCGATGAAGATGTAGATATGGCTATCAATGCTGAAGCAGAAAAAAATTCACGTGAAATTACAGTTACAGACCGTGCTGTACAACCACAAGATAAAGTAATCATTGACTTTGAAGGTTTCGTAGATGGTGAAGCATTCGAAGGTGGTAAAGGTGAAGATTATGCACTTGTAATCGGTTCAAAATCATTCATCGATAACTTCGAAGATCAATTAATCGGTGCTGAAATTGGTAAAGAAGTAGAAGTTAATGTTACATTCCCAGCAGAATATCATGCTGAAAATTTAGCAGGTAAACCAGCTATGTTCAAAGTAACAGTTAAAGAAATTAAAGTTAAAGAACTTCCAGCAATCAATGATGATTTCGCAGCAGACGTTTCAGAATTTGAAACATTAGCTGATTATAAAGCTGATATTAAGGCAAAACTTACAACACAAAAAGAAGCTAGCTACAAAGCAGAAGTTGAAAACCAAGCTATTCAACAAGCTGTAGACAATGCAAAACTTACAGTACCAAACAACATGATTGAAGATCAAGTTGATAGAAGCATTAAAGAGTTCGAAATGCGTATGCGTCAACAAGGTCTTGAGTTAGCTCAATACTTACAATTTACAGGTATGGACATGGATAAATTCCGTGAAAACTTCAGAAAAGATGCTGAGTTCCAATTACGTTCAAGAGAAGTTCTTGAAGCAATCGTTAAAGCTGAAGAAATCACTGTAACAGAAGAAGAAGTAATGGCAGAAGTTGAAAAACTTGCTACACGTTACAAAATGGAAGTAGAAGAACTTAAAAAATCATTCGGTGCTTACGAAAGAGAAATGTTAAGTTCAGACCTTAGAGTACAAAAAGCTGCTGACCTTATTACATCAACAGCAAAAGTAGAAGCAAAATAATATTTATACAAAAAAGCAAAATAGAAAGCGTTGGGAGGGTGAAAAATGAGCTTAGTTCCAGTAGTTGTAGAACAAACCAATAGAGGAGAACGTTCATACGACATTTATTCACGTTTATTAAAAGATAGAATCATCATTTTAGGAGACGAGGTTAATCAAGTTACTGCTAACTTGATTGTTGCACAGCTTTTATTCTTAGAAGCAGATGACCCAGATAAAGACATTATGCTTTATATCAATAGTCCAGGTGGCTCTATTTCAGATGGTATGGCAATCTACGATACAATGCAATATATCAAATGTGATGTATCCACTATTTGTATGGGGATGGCAGCAAGTATGGGAGCGTTCTTACTTGCAGGGGGAGCTAAAGGAAAAAGATTTGCTCTTCCAAATGCAGAAATTATGATTCATCAACCACTTGGTGGCGCTAAAGGCCAAGCTACAGATATTGAAATTCATGCACAGCATATTATCAAAACTAAAGCTAAAATGAATCAAATGCTTTCAGAAAATACTGGTCAGCCTCTTGAAAAGATTAAAAATGATGTAGAAAGAGATTATTTCATGGATGCTCATGAAGCAAAAGCTTATGGTATCATTGATGAAGTAATCAGTGCAAAAAAATAATTAGAAAAGAGGTGGAGCATGCCAACTAAATTTGATGATACAAAACAACTAAGATGTTCATTTTGTGGAAAAAGTCAAGATCAAGTTAGAAGATTGATTGCAGGCCCACAAGTTTATATTTGTGATGAATGTATTGAACTTTGCTCCGAAATTATAGAAGAAGAGTTTGAAGGTGATGAAGAAGCAGGTGGTATCTTTGATATGCCTACACCTAAAGAAATAAAAGCACATCTTGATCAATATGTTATTGGGCAAGATGATGCTAAAAAAGCTTTAGCAGTTGCAGTTTATAATCACTACAAACGTATTAATACACCTTCACATAAAGACGATGAAGTTGAAATCCAAAAAAGTAATATTTTACTTTTAGGACCAACTGGTTCAGGTAAAACATTCCTTGCACAAACACTTGCAAAAATGCTTAATGTACCATTCGCTATTGCTGATGCAACAGCACTTACAGAAGCAGGTTATGTAGGTGAAGATGTTGAGAATATCTTACTTAAAATTATCCAAGCAGCCAATTATGATGTAGAAAAAGCTCAAATGGGTATTATCTATATCGATGAAATTGATAAGATTGCTAGAAAATCAGAGAACCCATCTATTACACGTGATGTAAGTGGTGAAGGTGTACAACAAGCTCTTCTTAAAATTTTAGAAGGGACAGTTGCTTCTGTACCACCACAAGGTGGAAGAAAGCACCCACATCAAGAATTTATCCAAATCGATACTACAAATATCTTGTTTATTTGTGGTGGTGCTTTCGATGGTCTTGATAAGATCATTGAAAATCGTGTTGGACATAAAACAATGGGATTCGGTGCAAGCATTGTAAGTAAAAAAGAAAAGAGTGTAGGCCAATTACTTAAGTCTCTTGAACCACAAGATCTTCTTAAGTTTGGACTTATTCCTGAGTTTGTAGGACGTATTCCATCTATCGTGTCACTTGATAGTTTAGATAAGGAAGCACTTCAACTTATTCTAAGTAAACCTAAAAATGCTCTTATCAAACAATACCAGAAGTTATTTAATTATGATCACGTTGAATTAGATTTCACTCAAGAAGCATTAGAAGCAGTAGCAAATCTTGCTATTGAACGTCAAACAGGTGCACGTGGATTACGTGCGATCTTAGAGGATGTTATGCGTGAAGTAATGTATGAAGTACCTTCTGTAGCAGAAAATGTTGAGAAGGTTATCATCAACGCAGATACAATTAAAGATAAAGCTGAGCCAGAGATTGTCTATAAAGATGCTTCTAAAGCACCTAAGAAAAAAGCATTAAAATCTGATGGAGAATCAGCATAATAAAAAATATGCAAGGCAACGTTGCCTTGCATATTTTTTTTAGCCTCCGGCAATAATCTAGAAAACAGATTTTCAAGGAGGATTTTAGAACATGAATGGAATTTTGATAGGGGTACAGTTCTTTTTTTCCTGTGTCATTGGGTTGTACTTTCTACTACAACTTAAAAATACAAAGCAAACTAAAACAAATATTTGCAGAGATTCAGATGAGAAATATGAGAAGATGCAAAGAATGCGTTGTATACGTCTTACTGAGCCATTAACAGAGAAGATGCGCCCTCATGATGAGGCAGATATTATCGGGCAAGAAGATGGTATTAAAGCACTAAAGACAGCACTATGCAGCCCTAATCCACAGCATATATTAATTTATGGAAGCCCAGGGGTAGGTAAGACTGCCGCAGCACGTATTGCCCTTGAGATGGCTAAGCAGTGTGAGATGTCTCCATTTAATTCTAAGAGTAAGTTTGTAGAGATTGATGCAACTACACTTAGATTTGATGAACGTAGCGTGGCAGATCCACTTATGGGTTCTGTGCATGATCCTATTTATCAAGGGGCAGGTGCTTATGGACAAGCTGGTGTACCGCAACCTAAACCAGGAGCAGTTACCAAGGCTCATGGTGGCGTACTCTTTATAGATGAAATAGGTGAACTACATCCTATTCAAATGAATAAACTTCTTAAAGTATTGGAGGATCGTAAAGTTTACTTAGAGAGTGCTTACTACAGTCCATATGATGAAAATACACCAACTTATGTACATGATGTATTTAAAAATGGTCTTCCAGCAGATTTTAGACTAATAGGTGCAACAACCAGGTCAAGAGAAGAGATTCCTTCTGCGCTTAGGTCAAGATGTGTAGAGATTTTCTTTAAGGATTTAGATGAAGAAGAAATTATGAAAATTATAGACCGAATCATTGCAAAAGAGCATATGCCAATTGAAGATACAGCAAAAGAGATGATTACACAATATGCAGCTAATGGTCGTGATGCTGTAAGTATCTTACAAACGGCTTATAATAAAATGCTTTATGAACATGCATCTACAATCGCTAAAACAGATGTAGAATGGATTGTAAAATCAGGTGGTTATACCCCAGCACTTCACAAAAAGTTAAATACAGGCTATTATATAGGTAAGGTAAATGGCCTAGGTGTGATGGGACACTCTGGTGGTATGGTATTAGAAGTAGAATCTATTGCACAGAAAGTGGGTACTGGAAAAGGAAAAGTTAATATTACAGGAGTAATTGAAGAAGAAGAGTTAAAGATGAGTACAAGTAAGGCAAAACGTAAGAGTATGGCATATAGTTCTTTAGAAAATGTATTAACTTTGCTCAAAGTGAAATATAATGTAGATTATGAAGACTACTATATCCATGTTAATTATCCATCAGGTATCCCTGTAGATGGACCATCAGCAGGGATTACTATGTTTTGTAGCCTTTACTCAGCTCTTTTTGAAGAGCCAGTACCTGGGAATATTGCTATGACTGGTGAGGTAACCATTAATGGTAATGTTTATCCAGTAGGCGGTGTGAGTGAAAAGATTAGAGCTGCTAAGAAAGCTGGAGCAAGAGCAGTTATTATTCCTAAAGAAAACATGCAAGAGACTTTCTTAAAGGAAGATATAGAGATTATTCCAGTTGAGACAGTAACTGAAGTTATTGAGTATCTTTGGGATATGCCAATTACCAAAAAGGCAGAAAATATCCTTCACGCATAGTTGCTTATGTATTAATACAAATAACGCACAAGGAGTACTTTATTTTAAGTATTCTTTTGTGTGTACATATATAAACAGATGATAACCATCTGATAAATAGAGAGAATAAAGAAAGGAATAAGAGATGACAGAAAGAAAACAAATGCCTTTAATTCCGCTTAGAGGCTTAACAGTATTTCCTAATATGATTATTCATTTTGATGTGGGGAGAGACAAATCTGTAAAGGCGATTGAAGCAGCGATGCTACACGATGAGGAGCTTTTACTTGTAACACAAAAGGATACCAAACTAGAAGAGCCAGAACATGAAGATCTTTATGAAATAGGGACAATTGTAAAGGTTAAACAGATTGTAAAACTTAAACCACCAGTGCTTAAAGTTCTAGTAGAAGGTATTAAAAGAGCTAAGTTGTTAGAAGTAACTTCTAAAGAATATATGGAAGGTTACATAGAGGAAATTGAAGAAGAGGAACTGGAAGTAACACTTGAGACAGAAGCATTAATGCGAACTGTAGGAGAGTTATTTGAAAGCTATGCTTCTCTAAATACAAAACTTTCAATGGATATGGTGTATAGCATATTAGGGGGTAACTCTCCAGTGGAAGTAATAGATTTGATTATTGCCAATATGCCGTTAGAAGTAGCGAAAAAACAAGCTGTTTTAGAATGCTTAGATATTACAAAACGTATATACAAGGTAGTTGAATTACTTCAAGAAGAAGTAGAGTTACTTAAAATTCAAAAACAAATTTATAATAAAGTAAAAGACAATATTGATCAAACTCAAAAAGAATATTATTTGCGTGAACAGCTTAAGGTAATCCAAGAAGAGCTAGGCGATAAAGATGGCCTTAAGGCGGATGTTGATAGTTATAAGCAAAAATTAAATGAACATCAAATGCCTGAAGAGGTTAAAGCAAAGATTGAAAGGGAAATCAATCGTTTAATGAAAATACCAAGTAGTTCACCAGAAACAAGCATGCTTAGGACTTATATTGAAGCTGTTCTAGATTTACCTTGGGAAAAGTCTACAGAAGAAATAGATGACTTAAAAGTGGCAGAAGATACATTAGAGCGTGATCATTATGGACTTACACAAGTTAAAGATCGTATATTAGATTTCTTAGCAGTTAAGAACTTTTCTAGATCAATAGAAGCACCTATTTTATGCTTAGTAGGGCCTCCAGGGGTAGGAAAAACATCTATTGCTAAATCTATTGCTGAAGCAACAGGAAGAAACTATGTACGTATTTCTCTTGGTGGTGTACGTGATGAAGCAGAAATTAGAGGACATAGAAGAACTTATGTTGGTGCTATGCCAGGACGTTTTGCAACGGCGCTTACACAAGCACACTCTAATAATCCACTTATGCTATTAGATGAAATTGATAAAATGATGGGAGACTTTAGAGGGGACCCAGCAGCCGCATTGTTAGAGATTTTAGATGGTGCTCAAAATCATAGCTTTAGAGACCATTATCTAGAAGTTCCAATTGATTTAAGTAAAGTTCTATTTGTAGCGACAGCAAACTCACTTTCTACTATTCCAAGACCACTTCTTGATCGTATGGAAATCATAGAAGTAAGTAGCTATACATCACTGGAGAAACTTCAAATTGCAGAACGTTATTTAGTTCCAAAAGAACTTAAAAAGCATGGGTTGACTAAAAAGACACTTAAAATTTCTGAAGAAGCTCTTAAATATGTTATTGAACATTATACAAGAGAAGCTGGTGTAAGAAACTTAGAACGTCAAATTGGAACACTTTGCCGTAAGGCAACACGTGAAATGACTACAGAAAGTAAAAAGTCTGTGACTATTAATTCGAAAAAGGTGCAAAACTATTTAGGAGCACCAAAAGTTAATTATGCAGAAAAGAACAAAAAGCCTCAAGTTGGTGTAGTACGTGGTTTAGCATGGACAGCGGTTGGTGGTGATACACTTTCTATTGAAGTCAATGTTATGGATGGTAAAGGTAGTTTTGAGCTTACTGGTAACATGGGTAATGTGATGAAAGAATCTGCTAAAGCTGCCATGAGTTTTATTCGTTCTAAACGCGAAAAACTAGAACTTAAAGAAAACTTCTATCAAAATATTGATATCCACATTCATATACCAGAAGGGGCAGTGCCAAAAGATGGCCCTTCAGCAGGTATTACAATGGCTACTGCTATTATATCTGCTTTAACCAATAAACCAGTTAGAAATGATATAGCAATGACAGGTGAAGTTACAATTCGTGGGCGTGTACTTCCGATAGGAGGCCTTAAAGAAAAAATCCTAGCTGCTAAACGTGCTGGCATTTTTGAAGTAATTGTACCAAAAGAAAATGAAAAAAATATTAGAGAAATAGATGCAGACGTGTTAGACGGCGTAAAAGTTATTTATGCTGAAACAATGGAAGATGTACTTGAGCATGTCTTTGCATAATACTTAGGAGGAACAAATGAACGTAACAAAAGCAGAACTCATTATAACAGCAGGTAATAAGTCACAGTTCCCAGAGATGAACAAACCAGAAGTAGCCTTTGCAGGAAAGTCAAATGTAGGGAAATCATCCCTTCTTAACTGCCTTGTAAATCGTAAGGCTTTAGCAAGAACAAGTTCACAACCAGGAAAAACTCAAACGATTAATTTTTATAATGTACAAGACGAAATTCGTTTTGTAGATTTACCAGGTTATGGCTATGCTAAGGTATCAAAAACAGAGCGTGAAAAATGGGGTAAACTTATTGAAGATTACCTTTGTAATAGAGAAAACCTTAGAGAGGTTATTTTACTTATTGATATTAGACATGAAGTAGGCAAAAATGATAAGATGATGTACGATTGGATCGCACATTATTATGAGAGAGTTAACATCATTGCGACAAAAGCAGATAAACTTAATCGTAGTCAAGTGCAAAAACATATTGCTATGGTTAAGAAAGGGCTAGGGCTTCGTCCTACAGATAGAATTATGGCTTTCTCTTCAGTAAGTAAATTAGGGAAAGATGAGATTTGGAGTATGCTTGATGGTGTTATTGTAGATTATAATAACGAGCAGGCTGAGGTATTAGAAGAAGTAAGTAGTGAAGGTAATATCTCTGAGGATTAATAAATACATTTAAGTATAAGCATAACAATTAAATAAAAGGGTATAATTTAGAAAAGGAGCAAAAAAATTAAATTTGTTCCTTTTTTTGGTATTTTATTGAAAGAAAATTTGAAAAATGTTAGAATATAATACAGATAGAGAGGTGTGTATTTGATGAATGAAATGTCAAAATGTTATTATTTAAAAAATGGTCGTTTAGATTTATCCGTATTAGATGAAGTATCTATGAGTTTACCAGAAGAAAACATGACAGCAGTAGAACAACAAACATCTATACCAAGCCTGCAAGATTCTAAGATTTATATAGATGAAACTATTGAGAGTATATTTAGGGAAATGAGCGACTATTTTAATCAATAGGAAAAAAATTGATAAAAGGACTTGACTCTATACAAGTGATATGATAAGATAATTCTTGTCAAAAGAACAAGCCATTAATTAGTTTATGCGCGAGTGGCTCAGTTGGTAGAGCATCTCCTTGCCAAGGAGAGGGTCGCGGGTTCGAGTCCCGTCTCGCGCTCTTATTTTCGGGGTGTGGCTCAGTTTGGCTAGAGCGCCTGATTTGGGTTCAGGAGGCCGCAGGTTCGAGTCCTGTCACCCCGATGATATAAAACGTCTAGATATTAATCTAGACGTTTTTTTATTATGTACTCACTAGGTTAATAGATCCTGAGAGTAGATGTAATAAACAATGGGCTTAATAAACGAATTATAAAGCTAAGATAAATAAGTGGACAATAAAATAAACCAGGCTGTAATGGACAGCCTGGTTTATTTTGATATAATTTGTAAGATTTCGCTATAAAGCTTATCAGAATTATTTTTCCAATTTTCACAAAGGGCTATGGCCTGCTTCTTAGAAGCTACATTGATAGAAAGATTAATTAATGTGGAATCGTGTTCCATAACTTTACAATGTACCATATATTCGTGTTCCTTAGTAGGAATATATTCGGCAGTTACATCTCTTTGTGTTCTAAGTTTTCTCCAGTTACTCGAAATAAAAGTGTCTAATTCAGTGCGAATAGAATTTGGTATTCTAGAAGCAAAGAACTCTAATGTTTGAAGTCCCTTCTCAGAAATGTCAAAGTTAGAAGCATTATTTTCGGTTGCTTTTGTGATAAGTTTTGATGCAACAAGTTCATTAAGTGATTGTTGCATAGAAAAATAATCGGTGTAGCCTCTTTCTAAAACGATTTGCGTGATTTGGGAAAGAGTAAGAGGCATTTTTACTTCTGATAAAAGATAGAGCACAGTAAGTTTATTAATTGTAAAGTCTTCGTTAGTATTAAACATAGGCCACCTCCTCACGCTTTTTAATATATATTGTATATTAAAGTTAAGAAAAATACAATATGTGTTTATCTATAACCTTGGTAGATATTTTCTGATTTGAGATATTTATGGATATGATTCAATACCATTGTTTTATGTGTAGTCCATAAAGGAGCTATTAAGTGGTTGCGATCACCATCACCAGTAAGTCTATGAATGACAAAATGAGAAGGGAGAATTTTGAGTATCTCTCCTACAATTTCTACATACTCATCCTCTGTAAGTAGTGGAAATGGTTGTTTATTATAAAGTTTGCCAAGAGGTGCATTATCTAATACATGCAGCATATGCATTTTAACGCCTTGAAGAGGTAGCTTACTCATATAGGTAGCTGTTTCAAGTATATCTTCTCGAGTTTCGTAAGGAAGCCCAATAATCATATGTGCAACGACTTCTATACCACGGTTATAAAGCTTGTAAACAGATTCTTCAAAACAGGCTAGATCATGCCCCCTATTTATGAATGAACTTGTTTTTGAATGTATTGTTTGAAGCCCTAATTCAATCCAAAGATGTGTACGTTTATTAAGTTCACCTAAGTAGTCTAATAGATCTTCTTCTAAGCAATCTGGTCTTGTTGCAATAGCAAGACCGACTACATTAGGAAAACTTAGAGCTTCTTCATATTGCTCTTTTAATACTTGTAAAGGGGCATATGTACTAGAGTAAGCTTGGAAATAAGGCATATATTTTGTGACGTTAGGCCATTTATTAGATAATAAGGTAATATTCTCTTCCATTTGTTTTGTAATAGAGTATTTGGAAGAACTTGTAAAGTCTCCACTACCACGACTACTACAAAAGATACATCCACCAGTAGCGACTTTTCCATCTCTATTAGGACAAGTAAAGCCTCCATCTAATGAGAGTTTCATTACTTTTTCGCCATGACGTTCTTTTAAAAAATCGTTTAAACTATAGAATCTTGTAGCATTTGACATGAAAAAATCCTTTCTGCGTATAATAAAAAACAAGGCAATGCCTTGTTTTTTATTATACATTTAATTTAATAACTCGCAAGGCTACTTTCTTCTTTATGAAGGCGAATTTCTTCACATGTAGAAAGTAAAGATGCCCATTGATCATTGGTCGTCATAGTACGAGCGACATTGATAAAATCTTTTCGAAGTTTTTGGGTATAGTCTTTTTTTATCTCGGCAATTTCTTCATCATCTTTTGCTTTAGACATAGCAGTTAAAAAATGAGCTGCACGTTCTGAAGATACAAAAGGGAGATAGGGTTGAAGAAAATCAAGTTCAGATTGTAAAGCTTGATACTGTTCTTGAAAAGGATTTCCCTCTACAGTATCCATATAGTTATAAAGAGACTCTAGATTAAAAAAGCGTATGTTCTTAAGCTGACTATAATCAAAATGGGCTAAAATATCACGGAATTGATTAATATGGGCCTCGAGTTCTTGTTTACTAAGTAGCTTTGACATTTCAAATCCCCCTTAAATGTGAAAAATAAATAGAAAATCTCGTTCTCTACCACTTATTATATCCAAAGTCCTCAAAAAGGTGTCTGGTAAATTTACTTATACGTAGTTTACGTTTATAATAAAAGATGTAAACACAAGAGTGGAGGATAAATATGGAAAAAGTAAAAATTTTGATAGTAGACGATGAAGAACATATTCTTGAACTCATCGCTTACAACTTATCTCAAAATGGATTTAAAGTTTTTACAGCAACATGTATACAAGAAGCCGATCGAATTTTAGAGGATGAAGTAGTAGATTTGACACTCTTAGATATTATGCTACCTGACATGGATGGTATGACAGCACTTAAAAAGTATAGGAGCAATCCTAAAACTCAAAATATGCCTATTATCATGGTAACAGCAAAAGCGGAAGAAATTGATAAGATTATAGGCCTTGAGTTAGGTGCAGATGATTATATTACCAAACCATTCAGTGTAAGGGAAGTAGTAGCTCGCGTCAATGCGGTAGTTAGAAGAAATCAACGTATAGAAAAAAGTACAAATAAAGAAGCTCAAGAATTAAATTATAAAGGTTTAAGACTAGATATAGAAAGTCATACAGTTTTTTTTGGTGATCAACAATTAGAACTAACACTTAAAGAATTTGAGATTTTAAAAATTCTAATGCAAAACAAAGGTCGTGTAATGACAAGAGAAGTATTGCTCGATCGTATTTGGGGTTATGAATACTATGGTGAAACAAGGACAGTAGATGTACATATCCGTTATTTAAGATCTAAGCTAACACAGTATGGTCTAGAGGATTGTATAGAAACAGTACGTGGAGTAGGCTATCGCTTTACAAAGGAGTAATGCATGAAAAATAAGATTATTGGACCTGTAATGGTAGCAATATGGGTATTAGCGCTTATTTATATGAGTAGTAGTTATCTCAGCTACGAAGAGTTAAGTATTAGAGGTTTACTAGAAAAGAATGTAGCTGTGCATTTAGGTACTCAGATGATTTATAAGACAGTAGGGATAACTGTTATTGCATCCATTATTCTATACTGGATACTCAGAACATTTATTAAAGAAATTGTTGACCCTATGCAAAATATGACAGAAGAAGCAAGTTCATTTGCAAAAGGTGAATACGTTCATCAAGTTAAAAATTATAGTATAAAAGAGGTTCAACAATTAGCAAGTGCCTTAGATGATATGGGGGAAAAACTTTATAGAACGATTAGAAAACTCCAATATCAAAAAACTAAAGCAGAATCTATATTAAGTAATTTAAATGAAGCGATTATTATTTTAGATGAAGAAGGCTATATTACAGAAGGAAATGAAAAGGTTAGAACACTATTAGGTGGAGATGCCATTAAGAATCAATCTATACTTGCTTTAATTCGTGATGCAAAGGTTATGCAGGTTATAGAAAAAGCGGTGGGACAAGGTGTATATGGTTCTTGTGAATTTCTTAAAAATGATCAAATTTTACATTTTCGTATAGGACCTATTAGTAAAGGACGAAAAAAATATGGATTTATTATTTCCATAAGAGACATTACTCAAACGAGGCAGCTAGAAGTCATGCGTTATCAATTTGTAAGTAATGTATCTCATGAACTTAAGACGCCACTTACGAGCATACAAGGTTTTGCAGAGACGTTAAAAGAAGGGGCAATCGATAATAGAGATATAGCATTGAGATTTATCGATATTATTGATATAGAGGCCAAGAGACTTTATCGCTTAATTCAAGATATACTATGCCTGTCTGAAATTGAAAATATGGAGAATAATGATGGGAATGAAGTCAACTTTACACCATTAATCGAAGAAGTTGTATCAATGCTTGAGCAAAATGCAACTGAAAAGCAAGTAGAAATTAAACTAGATATTAAGCAATCTCTTATTCTAGAGTGTGCCAATACAGATTATGTGAAACAAGTTATTATGAATATAGTAAGTAATGCAGTTAAGTATACAGATGAAGGAAATGTAATAATCTCTACTTATATTGAAGATGGAAAGAAAGTATTTTGTGTACAAGATACAGGGATAGGTATTCCAGAAGAAAGCTTACCACGTATTTTTGAAAGATTTTACAGAGTAGATAAAAGTAGATCACGTAAAAGTGGTGGTACAGGTCTAGGACTTTCTATTGTTAAGCATATTGTAGAGCTTTATGGTGGAGTAGTAGAAATTACAAGTAAAGTCAATCAAGGGACAAGTTTTAAAATTGTGTTTCCAGAATAATTAATTTTAAAATTTATAAAAAAGGCACATAGAGCCAGGTAAATATACACGCTCTATGTGCCTTTTTTTATTCTATTGGTTGCTTCTCATTTGGCTCAACAACTTTGAAGTTCTCACCATCTTTTGGTGGGCGAGGTCCAAAGTATTGATAGAATTTAACTGGAATACGTCCGTTGAAAAGTTTACGATTTTTATTAGCACGTTTTCCAAAGTCTTTTTCAAAATCAGGTGCAGATGTAACAGCATAGAAAGACCAAGTTTCATTAGAGTCAATAAGGGTACGTAAATCCTTATGAAGTCTAGGAAGTTCTTGACTTGTACTAATACGTTCACCATAAGGTGGGTTACAGATTACAACACCATAGTCTCCATGAGGAAGAGAAGTCTTGTGGATTGGTTTTGCAAAGAATTGGATACATTCGCCTACACCAGCAGCTTCTGCGTTCTCACGTGCAGCTAAAATCGCATTACGATTAATATCAGAAGCATAGATGATAGGGTTACCTTTTTGGTCCATTTGGTCACGTGCTTCCTCGCGAAGCTCTTGCCAAAGTTTACGAGGCACTTGAGGCCACGCACAAGATGCAAAAGAACGGTTAAGCCCAGGGGCAATATTTTTAGCCATCATAGCAGCTTCAATAGCAAATGTACCGCTACCACAACATGGATCATATAGAATACGTCCTTTTTGCCAGTAACTAATTTGTAAAAGTGCAGCAGCCAATGTTTCTTTAATAGGTGCTTCTACAGTGCTTACACGGTAACCACGTTTGTGAAGACCTTCATTACCAGTTGTATCAATAGTTAAAGTTGCAATATCTTTAAGAAGAGATACTTGTACAGTATAGCTTGGACCAGTTTCTTCAAACCATTCAATGCCATAAACTTTTTGTAAACGTGTAACAATAGCTTTTTTTACGATAGATTGACAGTCAGAAATACTAAAGAGAGCAGATTTAACGGATTTACCATTAACAGTGAATTTAGCATCTGGTGTAATCCATTTTTCCCAAGGAATAGCTGCAGTTTCATTGAAAAGTGTTTCAAAAGTAAGGGCTTTAAATTCTCCCATCTTAAGAAGTACACGGTCAGCACTGCGAAGCCATAAATTAGAAAGAACGATGGCTTCAACATCACCTATATAAGTAATCTTACCATCCGCAACTTCATTTATTTCATAGCCAAGTTCTTCTACTTCATGTCGAACAACAGATTCGATTCCAAAGGTAGAAGTAGCAATAAGCTCAAAAGTTTTCATAGGAATCTCCTTTTATCATACTTAATCTTATGTATTTTACTATAAGTTGAGCTAAATGTATAGGATAGAAGTAAATGAGACAGGAAAGATAAAAAATAATTGTAAACTAGTGTAAACCTAGTTTATAATTTAGATATCAGTAATATTAGCGGAAGAGTAGGGTTGACTTAAGGTGAAAATATATAAAATATACGAGGAGATCGTTTAATATGTTCAAACGTAAAAAGTGTTCAGAAGTATGCAGTATCTTTGATTATATGGAAAGTAATATGAAAGGGAAATGCTGTGAAGCACCTAAAACAAACCACCCACAGCATCAAAAAGTATTAGAAGTTGTAGATAGATATATGAATGTACATAGTTTAAATTATGATATGACAGTCCAACTTCTAGCAGAAAGCTCAAAGTTGAGTGAGTTTGATGTAACAATGAGCTTTAGTGCAAATAGACTTAAAAATATTGCAGCAGAGTTAGAGATGTCAAGTAATTGTAATATGGCAATTGTAGAAGAAGCGAAGTTAAGTATAAATGAAGTATCTGTGAGTTTGGAAGAAAGCACACACGTCCTTAAAGAGGTAAGTAGTAAGTCACTAGAGCTTATGACTACAAATAAAGAAAATATGCAACAACTTAATGAAATCAATAATATTAGACAAGTAGTATTCGATAATGCAAAGATTATGGAAGATAAAATTAATGTCTTAGAGCAACTTTCACATAAAGTAGATGAGATTGTAGAAGGTGTAAGAGCTATTGCAGAGCAAACTAATTTACTTGCTTTAAATGCTAGTATTGAAGCAGCAAGAGCAGGGGAACAGGGGAGAGGATTTGCTGTTGTTGCAGAAGAAATTAGAAAGTTAGCAGAAGGCACAAAAAGTAAGTTAGGTGATATGCAGACCTTTACACAAAATATTAGAGAAGCAACAACCGATGGTATCCATAGTGTTAAAACAACCATTCACTCAATGGAAGAAATGGATTCAAAGATGGAACAAGTTAATCATACATTTGAAGAAGGCGGACGTAATCTAGAGATGACAGTAGGGCAAATTCAAACTTTATCAACAACGATAAATGAGATTAATCAGTCAGCACAAGAGATTTCAGTTGGGATGAATGAAGTTGTACTTGAGACAGAAAAAATGAATCAAATGTCTTTAGAAGTAAGCGAAGTATCTGAGAAAACTTATGAGTATGCAAAGAGTATTAGTTCTATAGATGAAGGGGTATCTAACCAGATAAAAGCAATATTCCATAATATGAGTGAGGGTTATACAAAACTTTCAAATGAACAATTTATAATAGTTATTGAAAGAGCGATTAAAGCACATCAAAAATGGGTTATTAAGTTAGAAACAATGTTAAAAAATAAAAAGATTGAAGCTATCCAAACAAATGAGAATAAGTGTGAGTTTGGTCACTTTTATAATGGTTTAGAGATTAAACATCCACAGATTAAAGAAGTATGGGATACGATTGAAGGCATTCATAAGACCTTACATAATAACGGGCATCATGTTATTCGTGCAATTGAAACAGGAGATTTAGTAGGAGCTCAGAGAATTTATCAAGACACCTATGGGATATCAGAGCAAATTATTAATAAGCTTCAAGAGATTATAAAAATTGCTAAAAGATTAGAACAACAAGAAGAAATGGTATTCTAGTTAGCAATGAATAATAAAAAAGAACCTTCTATATCTAGTGAAAAATTCCTAGCTATAGAAGGTTCTTTTTATATTTTTAATATTAATCCTTGTTATACAAGCATAGGACGAAGTAAATCTTCAAGTGTCTCACGTTTGCGGATTAATTTTACATTACCAGTTTCCTCAATAAGGACTTCGGCAGTACGAGGACGTTGGTTATAAGAAGATGACATTGAGAAGCCGTAAGCACCAGCATCTAATACTCCTATTAGGTCACCTACATGTGGAGTAGGAAGAAGACGGTCTTTAGCCAGAATATCCCCACTTTCACAAATGTTACCTACTACAGTAAAAGGTGTTAGTGGTGAAGTACAAGCAACATGTGTAGTATAAAGTTCCATATCATGATGTGAGTCATACATAATAGGACGTTGAAGAACATTGAATCCTACATCTGTTCCAAGGTAATGTACACCAGCATTTTCTTTTAAACTTGTAACTGTACCAAGGATAAGTCCGCATTCGCAAGGGATATAGCGTCCAGGCTCAATTTGGAATTGAAGTTTTTTGCCATAGCTTTCAGCAAAGTTGTGAAGTACAACATCGAGTTTGTGACCAAGTGTTTTAATATCTAAGCGTGCTTCACCATCTTGTTTATGATAAGGAATACCGAAGCCACCGCCTAAATCAATAAATTCTAAATCCTCAAAGTGCTCTGCGATGTGTAAGATAGAAGCAGTACTTTGAATATATGGATCGTAATCCATAAATAATGAACCGATGTGTTGATTAATTCCTACTAATGTTAAATCATATTTTTTAAGAAGAGATTTAACAATATCAATATCTTCTTGGTTAATTCCGAATTTAGTTTTTTTACCTGCTGTAACAACTTTTTCATGGTGGCCAGCACCAATACCAGGATTGAAACGTAAAGCAACTTTACTACCTGGGTTCATTTCTCCATAAAGTTCAAGTTGAGAAAGAGAATCTAAGCTCATTAGAACACCATGATTGATCGCATAACGCATATCTTCAGCTGTAACGTTATTTGGAATAAAGAAAAGTTCTTCCGGTTTGAATCCACTTTGAAGTGCAAGGTATATTTCACCAGGACTCATAACATCTGCATGAAGGCCTTCTTCTCTAACAATTTTAAGTAAGTGAATATTTGTATTTGCTTTTACTGAATAGTGTGGAACAAAGTTCTCATAAGTAACTAAGTTTTTAATTTCTTTGCAACGTGTACGAAGAATTTCTTCATTGTAAATATAGAGTGGAGATCCGTATTCTTCAATGAGGTCGAAGACATTGTTTCCTCCAAAGAATTGAGTATCAGTTGTAAAATTACCGTGTAAAGTGTGCATAGCAATCCTCCCTATTGATTCGTGAGACGAATCATTTCTAATTCTGTGATTAATGATTCTCGCATAAGCCGTACGAGAGATTGATTAGTGGTATAAAGACATTGTGATGATGTATTAGCTAGATCCCCAGTGATGACACAATGTGTATCCACAATCATATGAAAACCAAGAGGCGGTTTGACTTTAACATAAACAAGAGCCTCTCCTAATATTAAATGTGAATTACAAATAATGGTGACTCTTTTACTTGTACTAATCTCACTTAGGACATCCCTAAATTGTTCAAGAATGTCAGCAGTTGTCAAAATATACAAATGTGATTTGCAGCTTTTGATAGTATTTGTAATTTTATCTATAACATTTTGATAACCTTTGATTGTTATATAAGGATCTGAAACAAGTAAATTCTCAGGATAGAATGTATCAATTGTTTCATAAATGGCTTTAAAATCTTTTTTTGCTAAAAGAAGTAAATCTTCCTTTGATATTGCAATATATTTGTTAGGTTCCTCGTCTAGAAGATAGCATTTACCTTTGTCTTGGAGACTATATAGTGCTGCGTATACATTAGAACGAGAAATGCCACAGAGTTTTGCAACTTCATATCCTGTTAAAGCACCATGTTTACAAAGTGTTGTGTAAATAGTAGCTTCTATAGGTGTTAACCCTAACTTGGTAAGTGCTTCTTCGAAATGCATATTATCACCCTTAGTAGTTTTGTTTAGAACTACTATAGAATAAAATTTTAGAAAAGTCAATAGTATTTAATAAATGATAGAATTTAGTCTGCATGTTAATTTCATAACTATATGGTAAAAATATGATATAATGATGTTTCGAAGAATTGAGGTGGATAATATGGATTTATTTGATTATATTAGTGAAAATAAGAAAAGTGTAGACTCACCACTTGCTTCTCGTATGAGACCTAAAAAACTAGAAGAAGTAGTAGGACAAGAACATATATTACAACCAGATAAGTTACTGTATCGTGCGATAAAAGCAGACAAGCTCCAATCTCTCATTTTTTATGGCCCACCAGGAACGGGGAAAACAACAATTGCTAAAGTAATTGCCAATACAACAAAAGCAAAGTTTGTTATTTTGAATGCGACAACCAGTGGTAAATCAGATATAACAGAAGCTGTTAAGGAAGCAAAAGATCATCAGGCTATGACTGGACACAAGACCATTATTTTTGTAGATGAGATCCATCGTTTTAATAAGGCTCAGCAAGATGCGCTCCTTCCTTATGCAGAGGATGGTACGATTATATTAATTGGTGCAACAACAGAAAATCCTTATTTTGAAGTAAATAGAGCGCTTATTTCTAGATCTTTAATTTTTGAACTTCGCCCATTAGGTGAAGAGGCTATAAAAAAAATTATAATTGAAGCGCTAAAAAGCAAAGAGCGTGGACTTGGTGTATATAAGTGTACGATTACAGATGAAGCGTTAGAATTTATAGGTCTTAGAAGTGGGGGTGATGCAAGAAGTGCACTGAATGCTATTGAACTTGCAGCTATGACTACAGAAAGAAGTGAAGATGGACTTATTCATATAGATGCAGCAGTTATGGAAGAATGCATGCAAAAGCGTATGTTGAACTATGATAAAAAGGGTGACAACCATTATGATGTCATCTCTGCATTTATTAAGAGTATGCGTGGAAGTGATAAAGATGCAGTACTTCATTACTTGGCGAGAATGATAGAAGCGGGAGAGGATCCTAAATTTATAGCAAGACGTATTACTATTTGTGCAAGTGAAGATGTAGGTAATGCTGACCCCATGGCTCTAGTCGTAGCAACGAATGCAATGCTTGCAGTAGAACGTATTGGTATGCCAGAAGGGCGTATTATATTAGCACAAGCTGCAGTCTATGTAGCCTGTGCACCAAAGAGCAATGCAAGTTATCTTGGTATTGATGCAGCGCTTAGTGATGTGCGTACTAGAGATATTGGAACAGTGCCATTATATCTTAAAGATAGCCATTATAGTGGTGCAAAAGATTTAGGAAGAGGGATAGACTATCTTTATCCTCACAATTATCCAAATCATTATGTAGAACAAGCGTATTTACCAGAAGCTTTAAGAGGCACTGTATATTGTGAGCTTACAGATGAAGGATATGAACGCAAACAAAAAGAGGCACTTGCAAGACGCAAGTGCCAAGAGTAATTAAATAAATAATTTAATATCTTCTTTTGTAATGGATTTGAATAAAAATAGAAAAACTATGTAGAAGGCTGCAAGACTTAAGGAACCAATTACTGTAGAGATACGTAGACTAAAGAGAGTCATTAAATGATGGTCAAACACATAGTTGAGTGTAAGTCCACCTGCTACAGCAGCTAAAGTAGGTTTAATGAACCAGCCTACAATATCTACAGAAAGGTTAATATGTTTGAGAGCGTGCCATAAATGATAGCAGCTTACAAGTGTAGACTGAATAAGCATTGCCACAACGAATCCAATAATACCTAAGCGTGGAACAAGGATTAAAATAAGGACGATGCATATAACAGAAGCAATACTATTACCCTTAAAGGTTAAGCGTTGAAGTCCTAACCCATTAAGCATACCAGTTAATATATCTCTTAAGTAAAGGAAAGGACAGATAATGGCTAAGTAGCGAAGGAGGTCTCCAACTTCTTGGCGGCCATAGCAAGCCATAGCAATTTCATCTCCTAGTGTTAAAAAGAGTACGCAAGAACCAATTCCAATTACAGCAGAGTATTGTATAGATTTACTTACTGTTTTATGGAGAACTCTGGTGTTGTTCTTAGCTACCGCTTCTGAAATGGCAGGGACAAGAGCAGTTGAAATGGCCATTGTAACCATTGAAGGGAAGAGAAGAAGAGGAAGTGCCATTCCACTAAACATACCATACATACCTAGTGCTTCACTGTTATTCATTCCAAACTTTTGAAGTTGGATAGGGATAAGAATGTTTTCTATAGAGCTTAGGGCTGAAGTAAGAAAACGATTTGCAGTAATAGGAATAGAGATGGTCATCAGTGAGCCCATAATGCTGCGGTAAGGTAATGTTGGTTTGCTTGGTGGTAACTTGCGTTTTTTTAGTTGAAACATAGTGAAAGTAAAGAGTGCAGAACAAAACTCACCAGCGCAAAGGCCAAGAGCACCAAGAGCACAGGCATATTCAATACCTTTTGGAATATAAAGACTAGCAAAGCAGATAATAATAGCCATACGAGCAATTTGCTCGACAACTTGGGCAAGGCCAGAAACAGCCATTTCTTGTCTACCTTGGAAGTAACCACGAATACAACAAGCTATAGCCATAAAGGGAACACATACAAACAAATAGCGAAGAGCAAGTGCAGTACGTGGCTCGTGTATATAGGAGTTTGCAACCCAAGGTGCTGCGACAAAAATAAAACCAGACATAAATGTTGCAATACTTACAGAAATAATTAAGGCGGACCTTAATGTACGGATACCATCTGCATGTCTACCATGAGCTGTATGTTCAGCTACTTTTTTGGATACAGCAAGTGAAATGCCAGCAGATGAGGCTGCCCAGATGAGCATATAGATGGGGAAAATAAGTTGATACAATCCAACACCTTCAGCCCCCATAATATTGGACATGTAAATACGAAAAATAAATCCAAGTATTTTCGTTGCAAAACTGGTTAAGGTTAAAACAATTGTACCAGTGATCAGTGCTTTTTTACCCATAGACTTCCTCCTTATCTAAATACATAACTAGTACAATTTATGAGACAAGTTGGGAAAATATGTGCACTAGAATTTTAAGTTGAGCAAGTTACCGTAAATAAGGTATAATAAAAATGATGAGTTTAGGCAAAAGGATGGTGAACAATAGGTGGAAATTAATAACTGGAAGAAGATTTTAACACCCTATACACAAGCTGTAGAAGAACTGAAAATTAAGTTCAAAGGGATTAGAAACGAGTACATTAACCTGGATGAGTATTCACCAATAGAATTTGTGACAGGCCGTGTTAAGAAAATTTCAAGTATATTAGAGAAAGCTAAAAAGAAAAATATTCCACTGGATCAAGTGGAAGAAAAGATGGAAGATATTGCGGGGATCCGTATTATGTGCCAGTTTGTTGAAGATATTTATACAGTAAGAGAAATTATCCGCAAGCGCCATGGCAAAGATATGTATTTAGTAGAAGAACGTGATTATATCAATAACCTAAAGCCAAGTGGTTATCGTAGTTATCATATGATTATAAAATACCCTGTGCAAACAGCTCAAGGTGAAAAATTGATTTTTGCAGAGATTCAAATTCGTACATTAGCTATGAATTTTTGGGCAACAATTGAACACTCTCTAAGATATAAATATAAGCAAAATATGCCAGAAACAATTCAAGAGCGTCTTAATAAAGCCGCAGAAGCTGCTCATAAGCTGGATCAAGAAATGGCAGAAATACGAGATGAAGTACTTAAAGCACAAGCTGGGTTCCAGGCAGAATCAAACGTAGTAGCAGACATCTTTGGAAATGTGCAAGCACTTGCTAAGAACAATGAACAAGACGACATGAATGAGATTTATGAAATGTTTTGGGGCTTATGGGAAGAAGGCAATGTAGATAAACTTAATAAGTTCAATAAAGAATTAGAAGAAAAAATTCGTCAAGTGTATCAAAGATAGGGAGGAAGTATTTTGCCAATTAGAGTACCAAATCAATTACCAGCAGCAGATATTTTACAAAAAGAAAATATTTTCATCATGGATGAGGAGAGGGCTATTAAACAAGATATACGTGAACTTAAAATAGCTGTATTAAATTTAATGCCTATTAAACAAGACACAGAAGTCCAACTTCTAAGACTACTTGGAAATACCCCTCTTCAAATCGATATTACATTATTAAGACCAGCTTCACATGAATCAAAAAATACATCTAGTGAATACCTTAATACATTTTATAAAACATTTGATGAAATTAGTGAAGAAAGATTTGATGGTATGATTATTACAGGTGCTCCAGTAGAGCAAATACCTTTTGAAGAGGTTACATATTGGGAAGAGTTAGCAGACATTATGGAATGGACTAAAACTCATGTAACTTCTACATTCCATATTTGTTGGGGAGCACAGGCAGGACTTTATTATCATTATGGTATTAAAAAGTTTGACTTGCCAGCAAAACGTTTTGGAGTATTTGAACATTATAAAGTAGGCACGGGACCACTTCTTTATGGATTGGATGACTGTGTATTTATTCCTCATTCAAGGCATACTGAAATCTCTAGGGAAGAAGTAAAAGCTTGTAACTGCGTAGATATTTTATTGGATTCAGAAGAAGCAGGGATAGCACTAGCAATTTCAAAAGATGGCAAACAGATTTTTGCAACAGGTCATGCTGAGTATGACCCTTGGACATTAGGTAATGAGTATAGACGTGATTTAGATAAAGGTTTACCTATACAAATGCCACATCACTATTTTAGAGATGATGATATGGACAAAGGACCAGATGTAAAATGGCGCTCTCATGCTTATATTATGTTTTCAAACTGGCTCAACTACTACGTATACCAAGTAACACCATATAAGTTAGATGAAATAAAATGAAATAGATAGAGATTATAAAAAGCGAGTTAATCAATATAAGATGATTAACTCGCTTTAGCATTATAGCTAAACTAATAGAAGTCTATTTTGAACTTGAATATTTTGATAAGCATATGGATTAGTGAGAAAGGGAACAATTTATTTACTAGCTACACTAAAATAGTGTAGCAAATTAATGATAAATTTAACATAAAGAGGGCATGACATGAGAACAATACGCAAACTAGGAGAAACCCTTATTCCTGTACCGTCAGTTTTTAAAACTTATTTTCATAAAGATTTACCAGAAGATATTCCTTTTGATTATACAGACCAAATCTATGCTGGATTTGATAGTTGCGGTGTACCTATTATTATACCTAAAGATTACAATAGTTATGATTATAGAGAGACACTGTTACCTATAGTTGGTTACACACTAGTAACTAAAAACGTTTGTAAGGCATTAGCATCTTTTATTAAAGACAAAAAAGTCCTAGAAATTATGGCAGGGACAGGATGTCTTACCTATGGCTTGAGAAGTTTTGGAGTTAATATTCATGCAACAGATGATTACTCTGAGGAGTTATTGACTAATTTTTGGATTAAAGATTTAGAACAATTAGATTGTATAGAAAGCGTTAGAAAATATGGTAGCCAGATAGATTATCTTTTAATTTCTTGGTGTGCTCAAAAAGCACCTATTTTAACAGTTATTCAACTTCTAAAACACATTAATCCAAAAGCACAAATCATCTACATTGGTGAAACAAAAGGTGGTTGCACAGGCAATGATGCTTTATGGGATATGGTAACACCTATTAGATATAATAACTTTTATGAAGCGGTTTTATGCTATAGGTCTTGGTATGGATTACATGATCGACCATTTCTATTAAGAATTAATTAATAGTTTAAAATTAATAAGCCACCTTAAGGTGGCTTGTTAATTTTGTACTCATATTTTTCATTTATAAATGTTGGAATAAAAAGAACAAGGTTGTAAGTATTAGGTAGCAAGGTGAAAAAATATTCATATATTATCATAGAAAATAATTTTAGGTTCGGGTGGTGTATATGAATATATCGGGAAATGTAGCATTTGTTCCTAGTGGAGTACCACAGGTAACGTCAGATAGTAAGGCCGTTGCTAATATTTATATGGCTCTACAAGAAAAGGGAGATATAAGTGTTAGTGGAACATTTACAGGACTAGGCATTATAACCAAAACGGATAGTAATGGAGATTTCATATTTAATAATATACCTACTGGTGAATATAGGGTAGTTGAAGCTGCAGGGTATACAGTGAATACAATAAATGATGAATGGAATAAAGCAACATCAATAACAGTAACACCTCAAGATCCAGACGTTTCTGTAATAGATGGAGTACCAAGTGATACGACAAATATTATGTCTTTAACGCCAAATACAGTTTATATTACAGTAATTACATCAGATATTTCAGACATACAGTTTATAGATTCACCAGTAGCCAATATACCATTAGCACTTAATACTTATGTAACGGTGGGAAAAAATTTAATTGTAGAAGGAGGAAATGGAGAATTTGGATTATTACCTAATGGAACTCCTGTTCAAACAAGTCCACCTACTGCGAATCCCCCCTATAACAATTTTGAAACAAGTTTTGAATATGTCCAATATGGTGATCGTTTACCAGTAGATGGAGAGTATTCCATAAGTAATATTATAGATAATATGAATTTTGCTGTGTGGTTTAATACAGCAGACCATAGTACAGGTAATGAAACAGGAAGGATGATGGTCGTTAATGGGGGACATCCTGATCAATCTATATTTACTACTCAGGTAACAGTAAAGGCAAATACAGATTATGTCTTTTCTACATGGATATTAAATTTAGATGCACTTACAGGGTATATTAATCCAGAACTACGTGTAATTATTTCAGGATCAGAAGATATATTTAATAAGTTATTGACACAAAATCTAGGGCTTACTTCAATTCCTACATGGAAACAAGTAGGTGCTGTTTTTAATAGTGCAAGTAATACGGTGTTAACGGTAAGCTTTATTAGTGAAGGTGGTCCCGCCTACGGTAATGATTATCTTATTGATGATATCCGTTTGGAGCAATTAGAAGGTACTCCCGTAACAGATATTCAAAAAAATGTAAATAGAGTGATATGTGAGCCGGGAGATAAATTAACTTATACAATAACTTTTACTAATACAAGTAGTCAAACGCTCAAAGAAGTATTATTTGTTGATCCTTTGTCAAGTAATGTGAATTTGCAAGTAGATTCAGTTATAGTTAATAATGTACAAGTTAATAGTCCATTACTTTCAGAGGGAATTGTATTAAAGGATATAGGACCAAAACAATCCATCAATATTCAGTTCGTAGTACAAGTGGCATCAAATCTAAAAAATGGCACGACAATATATAATACAGGAACTCTTAAATATACCTTTATAGATATGGAAAATAATACAAGGCGGGTAGTAGTAAATACTAATGAAGTGAATACGACTATTATTAACTCAACTTGTCCTATATGCCCTACAGGAGCAACAGGTCCAAGAGGAGAGCAAGGAGTTACAGGAGCAACAGGCCCTAAAGGAGAGCAGGGAGTTACAGGAGCAACAGGTTCACAAGGAGAAAAGGGTTCTACGGGAGCAACAGGCTCACAAGGAGAGCAGGGGGTAACAGGAGCAACAGGCTTACAAGGAGAGCAGGGAGTTACAGGAGCAACAGGCTCACAAGGAGAGCAGGGGGTAACAGGAGCAACAGGCTCACAAGGAGAGCAGGGAGTTACAGGAGCAACAGGTCCCCAAGGAGAAAAGGGTTCTACGGGAGTAACAGGCCCACAAGGAGAGCAGGGAGTTACAGGAGCAACAGGCCCACAAGGAGAGAGGGGAGTTACAGGAGCAACAGGCTCACAAGGAGAAAAGGGTTCTACGGGAGTAACAGGTCCCCCAGGAGAAAAGGGTTCTACAGGAGCAACTGGCCCTCAAGGACCAACAGGACCTGCTGGAAAGGATGCTATTAGAGATTATTTATATATTTGTGCAGAAAAAAATATGTGTGTGAAGTGCTATGAAAAAGTCCCTTTGTTGGATAAAATAGTTTCTAGAGGAGATTCTATCAAATATATAATGGGAAAAAATCAAATAGTGCTAGAAAGTAATAGATCATATTATGTACATTGTACAATATTTGTATTACCAGGTATAGCAAGATGTAAAACAAGTATACAAATTAGTTTTTTAGTTAATTCTAGGAAATATCCAGGAATGTATTGTCAACCAATAAGTCGGAAAACAGAAAAATTTAATTTTATAGGTGATACAATTATTAGGACAGATGATAAAGAGAGTATCTTTAGTTTAAGCAACCAATCATGTGAAAATATTTGTATAGAATATATAAATTTAATGATACTAGAGATATAAATTTATATACGAGAAATAGCAATTGAAATTCATATTTTAAGATGAAATGGATAACCTATTAAAAGGTAAACAGATTAAATACAGATAAATATAGAGTTGTTATATGATTTGAAAATTGTTATAATAGTATATAAGAGTAGTTTACTGTGTTAAGGAGATGAAACAGTGAATAAACGTAAATTTAAAAAGAAAGTCAAGGAGGTCAGAAAACTCATGTGTTGTGGAAGAAGAAAAGAAAGATCAAATAGAGGTTTGTGGTTTGGAATCGCATTAGCTGTAGTTGCAGGATTAGTAGGTCTTGTATTATGGTTAAAATCAAGAAATGATGAATACATTGAAGAATACTATGAGTATTTCGATGATGATCTAGAAGATGAACTAGAAGATGACCTTTATGGCGAAGAAGATGATGATGTAGAATACGTAGCAATTAAAGATTTTGATAAAGAAGACGAAATAGAAGCTGAAGAAGCTACAGAAGAAGTAGTAGAAGCAGATAACACAGACGAAGAAAATAAGTAGTATAATGAAAGCTCTAGGCCAAACTTAGAGCTTTTATATTTCTAAGTATGATATAAGCTAGATCAAGAGACACTATAAAAGCATTTTGTAGTGTCTCTTGTTATGTGTTACAATACTATTTCTAAGAAAAAAATGAGTAGATAAATATTAATGGGAGGGCAATCTAAGTGAAAAGAGTCATTATTGCAGAAAAACCATCTGTCGCTAAAAATATTGCAGATGCCCTGCACATCAAAGGACGAAAAGACGGATATTTTGAAGGGGAAGATTATCTTATTACATGGGCATTTGGTCATCTTGTAGAACTCTATGATGCAAAAGACTATGATGAAAAGATGCAAATTTGGCGTATGGAAAACTTCCCTTTTATACCGGATCAATTTAAATATAAGATCAAGATGGAACAAGGTAAGAAAAAAGTAGATCAAGGTGCCAAGAAACAAATGAAGTGTATCAAAGACCTTATTAACCGTGATGATGTTGATGGTGTGATCTCAGCCTGTGACTACGATAGGGAGGGACAGGTTATCGGAGACTGTATTATGAACTTCTTGAAGGTTAAGAAGCCAAGGTACCGTATACTTCTAAATGAATGGACAGAAGATGAGGTGAAAAAAGGCTTAGAGAAGATAGTTCCTAATGAAACTATGCAGCCATTACAAGATGCAGGTATAAGTCGCCAGCATGCTGATTGGCTTATTGGAATTAACTTAACTTCTGTAGCTACTTTGAAATATAAATCGGGTAAAGGTGAATTATTCAATATAGGACGTGTACTTTTACCAACATTAAAAATGATTTATGACAGAGATATGGAGATTCTTAACTTTAACTCAGAACCCTACTTTAAACTAACAGCTACTTTTAAAGCTGATAAAGAAAGCTATGAAGGGGCCTATACTGTTGATAAGAAAGATAAATTTGAAAAAGAAAATGATCTCATTGCAGTAAAAGAAGCCATTGCAGCTAAACAAGGAAAACTTGTTCAAAAAGATGTAGTAGAGAAGAATGAATATCCACCTGCACTATTCAATCTTTCAGCTTTACAAGGATATATTACAAGTAAATATAATGGGTTTACTTCAGACAAAGTATTAAAAGTAGCTCAAAGTTTATATGAAAAGAAATTTATTACTTATCCTAGAACAGCAAGTAGTGTGTTAGACGAAAGTTTAATAGATAAAGTACAAAAGGTACTTATGGCTCAGAAAAAAGGTACACCTTTTGAAGATGAGATTAAATTCCATAGAAGCCCACGTGTCTTTAACAGTAAAAAAGTAGAAAGCCATAGTGCGATTACTCCAACGTATATGGTACCAACGGGGCTAGGAGGAGAAGAAAAGTTAGTTTATGATGCTATACGTAATCGTTTCTTGATGCAGTTTATGCCTATTTCTATTGTTGAAGAGACTGTATTCACTACAAAAATAGAAGGTGTAGAAGGAGAATTTATCTCTAAAGGAAAGATTCAAAAAGTATTAGGTTGGAAGAAAATTGAAAAAGATAATTCTAAAGATGTCATTTTGCCTGATTTAGAAGAAGGAACAATAGTTGATGTAGCAAAAGCTGAAGTTACAAGTCATGCAACAACACCACCCAAACCATATACAGAAAAAACTTTACTTAGAGCTATGGAGACATGCGGTAAGCAGTTTAAGAACGGTAAAGGTAAAGCAGACAATAATGATGATACTGATGACGTTGAGGAGAATGTAGGTGAAGAGGGAGAAGATAGTGATTTAATGGATGCTATCTTAAGTGGTTTTAGTATTGGTACACCAGCTACCCGTGCAGAGACAATCAAGAAGCTTTGTTATACTCATTATACAGTAATGCAAAAGAAGAATATTCGCTGTACAGAAAAGGGTAAGAAACTCATAGAAACATTACCTGTTAAAGGGTTAATGGACTTAGAGTATACAGGGAAGCTTGAAAAGACCCTATCAGATATTGAAAAGGGAACAGTGAAAAAAGAAACCTTTATGAATCATATTGTTAAGTTTGTGGTAAGTGGTGTAGACACGATCAAGACACAAAGAACAGCGCCTATCCAGTACAACAAAGAAGCTTTTGCACCAACAAGTGTAGCGAGTAAAAAGGTAGCTGCTAATAAAGCATCTACTAGTAAATCAAGTACATCTAAAAATACCTCTTCAAATGGAATTAAAGGAAACGGTGAAAAAGAAATCTTAGGCAAATGTCCACTTTGTGGTAGTGATATTATTGAAGGTGCTAAAGGTTTTGGGTGTATGGGTTATAAATCAGGTTGCCGCTTTGTTATTTGGAAAGAAGATACAACACTTGCACATTATGGGAAGAAGCCAACTAAGACATTAGTGAAGCAGTTGCTTAAAAAAGGCGAAGGCACTTTAAAGGGGCTTAAGACTAAGAATGGAACAAAGTTTGATGCTATTGTAAGTTATACATTTGATAATGAAACAGCAGTAGGGAAATGGGACTTTAGAAGACCTGAGTAAATAGGAGGTGTAGAGGGAGAGAAGGTACCTCTGCACCTCTTAAAAGTTGGAGAAAAATTGAAGCATTTTTAACAATAAAAAATAAAACTTTAATAAGATATTTTTATGCAATTAAGTAGAATAATGAAGTGCTTTTTAAGATGGAAAAATCTTGACATTAGCCTTACAAAAATATATGCTATAGGTGTGTTAACCTTATAGAAAATCCTATAAAAAGGTCAACTATTTTAAAGAGAAAAAATGGAGGTGTTTTATTATGGCATACCGTATTAGTGAAGATTGTATTAGCTGTGGTGCTTGTGAAGCTGAATGTCCAGTAAGCTGTATTTCTGAAGGAGATGGCTTATTCGTTATTGATGCAGATTCTTGTATCGAATGTGGTGCATGTGCATCTGTTTGTCCAGTTGGCGCACCAAACCCAGAAGCATAAGATATACATAGTATAAAAAAGGCCCTTTATGGATTGAATAAATCCATAAAGGGCCTTTTTATAGTGAGTGAAAACATAATAGGTAAAACTTTGATATATAAAAAAATAAATATAGCGTTAAAATATATGGATAACCAAGCGGTTGTAAATGATAGTTACAAATTATACACTATTTTAGTGAACAAAAAGTAAAATATAACCGTTATTGGTAAAATGTTCAATGTGTAGGTGAAAAGATGGAGTATAACCAGTTAAAATATATTGTTGAAATTGTAGAATCAGGAAGTATTTCTAAAGCAGCTCAGGTCTTATTTCTTTCGCAACCTAATTTAAGTAGTCAAGTGACTCAATTAGAAAAAGAAATAGGAAGACAACTTTTTATTCGTGGTAATAGAGGGGTTACACTTACTAAAGAGGGCATAGAAGTTTATCACTATGCAAAGCAAGTAGTAAGCCAATTTGAGCTAACGAAGCAAAAACTATTAAATCATATTAGTGAAAATAAGATTAAAATTGCTTCATGTGGATGTGAAGTAATCGAGCCAGCCTTTTTTGAGGTTTGTAAGGTTTTTAATCAAATGAATTATGAGTTTGAATTAGAGTATTGCAATATTGAACAATGTATTGAGAAATTAGGGAGCCAAGAAGTAGACGTGGCTGTTATTCCTTATACATCTCTTCAATATAAAAAATTAGATCAGTTTTTGATAAACAAAAACTTATGTATGCAAGAAATTTTTACAGGAGAGCTTAAGGTACATGTCAGCGAACAATGGGAATTAAGCAAAAAGGCTAAGATTAATAAAGGAGATTTAAGAGGACTTGTGCATGTGAAGAAAAATATCTTGTTTAGTGGGATGTTTAGCTTAGATTATGAGATGCGTCAATTAGGAATGGAATTTTGCAACAAGAGTTTAGTGACACATCAAATCAAAACCTATGAAGCAGCACTAGCTCATTTACCTTCTTTTGCTATTACACCTGAATGGCATTGTAATTTAGAAGTCAATAGTTATCTTAAAAGAATACCGTTTGCTGGTAATCCCATTTCTGTAACTATTGCTGTAATTAAACGTAACAATGAAGTTCTAAGAAAAGAAGTTTTATATTTTTTAGAGCAATTAAAACGGTATAAATAATATTTATATAAATTGATTTACAAGGAGATTTAAAATGAATAAAAAAATGTTAGCTTCATTATTAGCAGCTGGTTTAGCAATTGCTTTAGTAGGATGTGCACAAGAACAAGTACCACAAGTGAGTGAACCAGTAGAACAAGTGACACAAGCCGAAGTAGAAAACAAAGAGGAAGCAGATGCAACATCAGGGGCTTCAGAAGTAGATGCTGCAACATCAGCATCTATTGTTCCAGCAGAATTAGTACAAGTTTACAGTCCAAAAGGATTCAAAGATACAGATGCTAAAAAAGCATTATTTGTAATAGGTGACCCAAGAAAAGATAGCGTGCATTACGATTTGGCACGTACTGCAATGCAGTATTTTGAAGAAAATGGTGTAGAAGTTGAAGTAAGAGATTTATATGATATGAACTTTAATCCAGTACTTATGCCAGAAGAATTTTATTATGCAAAAGATGGAAATGGTGAACCAACACCTGAGATAAAAAAAGAACAAGAGCTAGTAAGTCAAGCAGATTATATTATCTTCTCTTATCCAAACTGGCATGATACACCAAATGCTATTGTAAAAGGTTATATGGAGAAAGTTTTCGCTAAGAAATTTGCTTATCAAGATACAGAATCAGGTCTACAAGGTATGTTAACAGATAAATCTATCTATACTATTATGAATGCAGGATTCCTTGGTGGTGGTCGTGGCTATATTGGTGATGGTATCGGTATTGATGATGCTGCATGGGATGAATATATGCAGGCATTTGAGGTCTTAGATAATGATACAGCAGGCTTCTGGGGTGTTGAGAACAAAGGAAGATTTGTAAATGATAGAACACCAAAGAATAGTTCAGACAACTATGAAGCAGAAATTAATGAGTTAAGAGATGCTCTCAAAGCAAAACTAAAAGAAGTCTTTTTTAACTAAGAAATTTTTAAAATAAAATCATACATAAAGTTAAATAGAAAGTGCCTCCTATCCTTACAAGAATAGGAGGCACTTTCTATTTATAGGTTTTTAGATTTGTTATGCCAGAATAATGCTCCGCCGATTAATAACAGTACAGAGAATCCTGCATATACAAAGAAGTAAGGATTGCTTATGCTTCCAAATAAAATCATGAGTGAACCACAAGTTGCAAGAATTGGGTTCATTTTACTACGCCAAAATCCTTTGATTTCTCCTTTTTGACCAAGTTGGAAAACTTTGATATAGAGAACAATATAAAGGACATAATTAATAGTGATTGCAATTTCTGATACATCAGAGTTTTGTAAAATTCCACTAGATTGAGTGAAATAGTGAATAATCATCCAAAATACACAAACACTAAAAGCAATCGCTGCGCTAGAAAGTGAAAAACTTAAACCATGTGAAGTTTCTTTGAGTTTTTCAGAGCGAGGGAACATATCTCTTAGAGCAAGAGAGTATGGCAGTCTTAAAAGTCCCATGATAAGTCCATTAACAGTTCCCATTACAGAGATGATAACAAAGATTAAAATAATCTTAGCACCCCATGGACCTACAAGCTGTTGTGCAGCTAAATCTACATGGGCATCCCCGAGTTGCATAACTGTTTCAGGACCAATATATAAACTAATTCCTATGAAGTATAAAAGATAAATTGCTAAGATAAATATAGGTGCAAAAATAAGAGCAATTCTTAAGTTCTTCTTAGCGTCTTTAATTTCATGTCCCATTGATGTTGCAATAATCCAACCATCAAAGGCAAAGGCAACAGGTGTTATAGCTGCGATCCAGCTAGCAGATTGAGCAGTCTCTAATTGATTAGGCGTTAAATGAGTTGGATTGCCACCAATAAGTCCCGCGATACCTATTACAAATAGAGGGATAAGCTTAATTACTGTTGCAAAGTTTTGGAAATAACCCCCAAGTTTCGTTGATAAAATATTGAAGACAAAGAGTACACATACTACGATAGAACCTATCCCAATTTGTACTAATAACGTACCTTCAATAGCAAATAATAAACATGTATAAATCCCAACAACCCACGCTACAACACAGATTAATGTTGGATAGTAAAGAAATGTGTGGAACCAACCAAATGCACAGGCAACATGCTTATTACATGTATCTTCTGCATAGGTAATGATCCCTCCTGCTTTAGTTGTACGGGAAGCGAGTTCGGCAATAGTAAGACTTCCAAAAATGATACTAATTGCTGCAAGGCAGAATACAAGCACACCCAGTTTAATACTTCCGCCTGTTGCAATAAGAATATTATCACTTCTGAAGAAGATTCCTGAACCAATAACGATCCCCACAATCATCCCAATGGTTGTAAATAAACCGTATTCAGTTTTTTTCATAAATGACCTCTTCCTTATCTAATTTTGTCATATATTTCAAGTTATCTTTCGGCATATTAGAATGAAGAAAGATGGAAGAAATATGAATTAAGTAGTAGTATAACATAAGGTAATACAGATGAAAATAATTCTTTATTTATAAAAATGGCTAAAAAAACGCATATTTCATCCTAAATATAGTTAGATGTTACATGTTGAGTAATCAGCATAAGAATGATACAATATCTATTTGTGATAAGATGCGTAGAATTATGCAGAAATGAGGAAAATAGATGAATCATGATAAAATAATTAATATAGCAGTAATTGCCCACGTTGATGCTGGGAAATCTACTCTAGTAGATGCTTTCTTAAATCAGAGTGGTGTATTCCGTGCAAACCAAGAAGTAGTGGACTGCGTAATGGATAGTAACTCTCTAGAGCGTGAGAGAGGGATTACTATTTATTCAAAAAACTGTTCAATTAGACATAAAGATTACAAAATTAACATTGTAGATACACCAGGACATAGTGACTTCTCATCAGAAGTAGAACGTGTTATCAGTACAGTAGATACAGTTATTCTTTTAGTAGACTCAATTGAAGGGCCTATGCCACAAACACGTTTCGTACTTCAAAAGTCTCTTGAAAAAGGGTTAAAACCAATTCTTGTTATTAACAAAATTGATAAACCAAACCACCGTGCTGAAGAAGTAGTAGATATGACATTCGACTTATTCGTAGACCTTAATGCTACAGACGAGCAACTTGATTTCCCAATCCTTTATGGAATTGGTAAACAAGGTATCATGCAATATGAATTAGATCAACCATCAGACAATATCGAACCTCTTCTTGAAACGATTATTAAACAAGTAGGCGAATATCCAAAAGATGATGAAGCACCTCTTCAAATGCAAATTAGTGCATTAGGTTATGACAACTTTATCGGTCGTCTTGGTATTGGTCGTGTATATAAAGGGAAAATCAAAGAAGGTCAAACAGTTCAAATTTCTGCAAATGACGGTACACTTAGAACAGGTCGTGTTGCAAAACTTATGGCATATGAAGGCCTTAAACAAACACCTATTGAAGAAGTAACAAGTGGAGATATCGCAGTTATTGCAGGTATCACTGATATTTCTATTGGTGAAACAGTAGGGGAAGTAGGTAAAGTTGAACCTATGGAACCAATCACAGTTGAAGAACCAACACTTTCTATGAACTTCTTAGTTAATAATTCACCATTTGCAGGTAAAAGTGGTAAATTCGTAACAACAAGACATATCAAAGATCGTCTTGAAAAAGAATTAGAAGTTAACGTTGGTCTTAGAGTAGAATCTATGGATACTACAGATGGATACAAAGTATCTGGACGTGGAGAGCTTCACTTATCTATCTTAATCGAAAACATGCGTCGTGAAGGCTATGAGCTTGGAGTATCAAAACCAGAAGTTATCATGCACAGAGATGAAAATGGTAAACTTGTAGAGCCACTTGAACGTGTTATTGTAACACTTCCAGAACAATATTCAGGAGCAGCAATTGCTAACCTTAATATGAGAAAAGGTATGATGCAAAGTATGGAACCAGAAAATGGTTATGTACGTATTGAGTACCTTTGTACAACACGTGGTCTTTTAGGATTTAGAAGTGAACTTATTACAGATTCTCGTGGAGAAGCTACTCTTGTAAGACGTATTGAAGGTTATACAGAATACGTAGGAGAACTTCCAAGAAGAGCTAATGGTGCACTTATTGCTCAAGAAGCAGGAACAACAATGGGTTACTCACTTAATAACCTTGAAGATCGTGGAATCTTATTCGTACCACCAGCAATAGAAGTATATGAAGGTATGATTATTGGTATGAATGCTAGACGTGAAGATATGACAGTTAATGCATGTAAAAATAAAAAAATGACTAATACACGTTCATCAGGTGCTGACGATGCAATCAGACTTACACCTCCAAAAATCTTCAGCTTAGAAGAAGCACTTGAATTTATTGAAGATGATGAATTAGTAGAAGTAACACCAGATGCAATTCGTTTACGTAAACGTATTCTTAGCGAAGGCGATAGACGTAGAGCAGGACGCTAATTGGATAAATTAATATAAATGTAAAGAGGCTACTATTAAGTAGCCTCTT
>NZ_JAQIFT010000009.1:0-874 GCF_027857615.1 Holtiella tumoricola | reverse complement strand
ACATTGCTTGAATGTGGTTGATATACTTTCAGTCCACTTGTAGCTGTTGTAATATGACTCTTAATATTATCTCTAGCTGCATCTACTTTAGAAGTTACATGATTCTTAGTAGCTGTATGCTGATTAGTAACATGCGTTGTCAAAGTACTTATTGCCTCTAAAATAGCTGTTTTAGCTGAAGTAATCCATTCATTAATCAGAGTACTAAGTGGCTTAGAAGTATCTGCATTAACTCTTTCGTTGACAACCCGTCTAACATCACCCGAAACATCTATACCCGTTATTTTCTGCTCTATACTTTTAACTTTTTCTTCTGCACTCGTTCCATCCTCCATAAATACAACGTCTGCAGATGTATGAGGATGCAGTACATCTCCATTATCAGCCTGAAGTTCTCCTTTTAATTTAGCCATGTCATGCCTCCTATTCTATTACTTTAAAAAATAGTTTTCTTGGTACTGCATTGGATGTAGTTGTCCCAACTTTAATGCCATCACCTGGATCACCTTTAGGCCCCTGTGGTCCTGTAGCCCCCTTTGCACCTGCTGGTCCTTGTGGTCCTGTTTCTCCTCTTGGCCCTTGTGGGCCTGTTGCTCCCACTGGTCCCTGTGCTCCAGTTGTTCCCTTAAAGTTTCCTCTTTTAGTCCAAGTTGTAGATGCTGTTTTTTCAAATACATCTCCATTAGATGTATTCAGTGCCCAATCTCCTACTACACCTAATGATGTAGCTGGTGTCCCAGTAACATTATGCATTTTAGATCCTGCAACTCCAGCTGGTCCTTGCTCTCCAGTTTCTCCTCTTGGACCTTGTGGGCCTGCTGCACCTGTAGGGCCTTGTGGACCTATTGCTCCCGTTGCCCCCTTAGGACCCGTT